>NZ_BAABDJ010000040.1:0-192894 GCF_039539565.1 Hymenobacter fastidiosus
AATTCAAAACGGCGGATGCCCGCATCAAACTCGCTAAATTATACCCGACCCAATAAGGTTTCTCGACCACTAATGTGGAAATGTGCTGATGGGTTAATGTGCTGATGGGTTAATGGGAATAATGTGCTGATGTGGAAATGTGCTGATGTGGTGATGTGCTGATGTGGAAATGTGCTGATGTGATAATGCGGAAATGTGCTGATTTGCTGCAATGACCGTATCAGCAAGGCCCTGACAAGTTCGTTGACACGTTGACCCGCATCAGCCCATTGTTCACATTGTGCCCAGCGGCCCATTAGCACATTAGCACATCAGCACATCAGCACATCAGCACATTACTCCCATCAGCACATTACTCCCATCAGCACATTACTCCCATCAGCACATTATTCACATTTCCGCATTAGCACATTATTCCCATTAACCTCTATTTCTTCAGCACGAAAATCATGCGGGGGCTGGTGAGCTCGTCGTAGGGTGAGAGGTGGTAGTCGCCCAGGATTTCAGCCAGGCGGAGGCCCGCCATTTGGAAGTATTCCTCGAACTGCTCACGGCGTAAGGCCCGCACCCGCTCTTCAAAGTGGTGCTCCTGCCCGGCCCCATCCGTGAAGCGAATTTCCTTCACAATGAAGTCCTTGTCGAGATGACGGCGCAGGTCGAACTGGATGCCATCGACGACCTTTTCCTCGTGGAGGACCAACCCGGATACCGTCCGCTCGGTGTTCATGAAATCAATAACCATTTTGCCGCCCGGCCGCAAGGCCGCAGCCGCGGAGCGCAGCGCCACCACGTTTTCAGTTTCCTCGGCGAAGTAGCCAAAGCTCGTAAACAGGTTGAAAATCAGATCGAACGGGCCCCAGGGCAGCCCATCCCGCATATCGTGCACCTCGAAATGCAGCTGCGGCTGTTCAAACTGCCGGGCGTAGGCAATGCTCTCCGGCGAAAGATCCACGCCGGTAACCGCGTAGCCCTTTTCACTCAGGTAGATGGCGTGCCGCCCTTTACCACAAGCCAGATCCAGCAGGCGCGCGGCGGGTTTCGGGCGCAGATGCTCCAGTAGCGCGTCGATAAAGCCCTGCGCTTCCTGGTGGTTCCGGTCGCGGTACAGCAGGTGGTAGTAAGGCGAATCGAACCACGTACTAAACCATTCGGTTTCGGTTGGCATCAGCAGGAAATAAGGAAATCGTCAGCTTGTACCGGGCATAACGCCCGCGCTGAGCGGAAAAAGATGACGCGTTGGCGCAACACCGCCAAAAACCAGCGTGGGTTGCGGCCACCGGTCGAACCCGGTAGTGTCAGCCGCCCCAAATGATAGCTGCCGCCGCCCCCGGGCCAACGGCAGCTACAGATAGGTTAACCCGCTAATCGTCAACTACTAGTTCTTTTCCCGTTGGTTGCCCGTAGTGTCAGCGGGCATCTTATTAATTTCGGCTTTGATTTTGGTGGCATCCGAGCCTTTTTTCGTACGCTCCACTTCTTCCGCGTTGGCGCTTATGGTCTGTTCGGCCGCCGGCTTGTTGCGCACGTTCACATCCGACTCATCCACGGCGGTATTGGTGCTGATCGGCTGGGCAATGGCCCCGCCTTTGGCCTGGTGCGGTTCGGAAGCCGTACCATGGTCGTAGTTCTCGGAGCTGCGGGTGCCGGGTGGCACCATGTCGATGGACACTTTCTTATCCGCACGGTAATCCGAAGGTTCGCTGCTGCACGCGTTCAGGGTAAGCGTAGCCAGGGCCAGGCCGGAGAGCAAAAAGTTCTTAGTCATGGGTTGTAAGCAGTTAAACAGCCGTCAGGCGGCCGGGATTGAGGAGCACCACGGGCTGGTAGTGCGCAAAAGTACCCACGGGGAAATAAATACCCCGCCGGGGGGGCCGTCAGTTCTCCCTGAGCAATGGATACCTGCCGACGGCGCTAAAAGTTACGCGGCCGATGGACCACCGGCGGCCGGCCCCGCCGCAGCGGGAGCCTCCAGCGCGGGCAGCAGATTTTTGCGCCGCAGCATCGAATCGAACAGCTTGATGTCGTTGGGCGAGTTGAAGATGCGCAGGGGCAGGTGCAGGAACACCGGCACGGTGAACGTACGGCCCAGCCAGCCCCGGAAGCCTTTCAGGTCTTCGGCCGCCGCGGGCGGCTGGAGCCAGAGCAGGTAGGCATCAGCATCGCGGCGGGCTTTGCCGATCATGTCCCAGGTGAGGCCCATGCCTTTGGTTTCGTTCAGGCGCAGTAGAATCTGGCGGTTGTCTATTTCGTAGTTCATGCGCTCAAACAGGGCTTTACTCTGTTCCATCTGAGCCACGCCGGTGATCTGGGCCGACCGGAGCAGCACGTACAGCAGCGTGAGCAGCAAAGCCAGCCCCAGCCACCACCACGAAGGCCAGATGGCGGCCGGTAGCAGGCCCACGGCAAAGGGAACAAGGGCGTACCACCATTCTTTTTTCCACACCTGCGTCATGGCCATCCGCGTGTAGGTATCGGTGCTGAGCTGGTATTTTTTGGTCCGGATGGCCATCGGGGTTGGACCCTGGCCCTGTGCCTGGCGGTAGCCCCCGCGTTGATTAGGTTGTTGCATTGAACTGTAATGTGCTGATGGGGGAATGTGCTGATGTGCTGATGGGGCAGAATGTGCTGATGGGGCAGAATGTGCTGATGGGGGAATGGCTTTGTTTTTTCCACAAGCACATTCAATCACATTTCCACATTAGCACATTCTACCCCATTGAAAACATCTTTAAAAGGCTTTCAGGCTCAGGTCCAGGCTTTTCACGGAGTGCGTCAGGGCTCCCACGGAAATGAAGTCGACGCCGGTGCTGGCTACTTCCGCAATGGTCTGCTCGGTGATGCCGCCGGAGGCTTCCGTCGGGAAACGCCCCGCAATCAGGCTCACGGCTTCACGCAACCGCGCGGGGGCCATGTTATCGAGCATAATCCGGTCGATGCCGCCGGTATCCAGCACCTGCTGTACTTCGGCCAGGGTACGGGTTTCCACTACGATGGACAGTTGGCGGCCGGTGCGGGCCAGATAGGCCTGGGTCGCGTCGATAGCCGGCCGGATACCGCCAGCGAAATCGACGTGGTTGTCCTTGAGAATGATGCCATCGAAAAGACCGTAGCGGTGATTTACGCCGCCGCCAATGAGCACGGCCCACTTCTCGCAGAGGCGAAAGTTAGGCGTGGTTTTACGGGTATCGAGCAGCTTGGCTTTGGTGCCGGCCAGCAGGCTGGTGAGGTGGGCGGTGGCCGTGGCAATGGCGCTCATGCGCTGCATGCAGTTGAGGACCAGCCGCTCAGCAGTCAGGATGCTTTGCGACTTCCCTTCCACGATAAAGGCGACATCGCCGTGCTGTACGCGGACTCCGTCGGTGAGGTGCTGCTCCACGCGCAGCGCCGGATCTACTTCGCGGAAGATGAGGTGGGCCAGCTCAACGCCGGCCAGTACGCCTTCGCCTTTCACTAAAAGATGGGCGCGGTTGCGGGCCCCGGCAGGGATGGAAGCCAGCGAAGAATGGTCGCCGTCGCCGATATCTTCGGCCAGAGCCGTACGAATAAAGGTAGAGAGAGCTTCCGGGGTTAGGTAAGGAGCGTTTTGCACAATGCAAAAATAGACAAAGGCCCCGACTTGCGCCGGGGCCTTTGGGAAGAAAGCTGAAATGCGGGAGTTCTAACCCGAGGCAACCTATGTAGAAGAAGGCCTGGTAGCCAACGGCCAGCGGTATCCGCCAGTCGGGCAAATGCTTATTCCTTGGTGAAATCGATGGTGTCCACTACCAGGGCGCCCTTCGCCGACTTCATCTTGACGAACATGCGGTAAGCGCCGCTTTTGCTCACGTACTTGCCTACCGCGTAGGGGGTACCTTCATTGCTGCCCCCGTAGTGTACGAAATCGAAGCTGGCGGGGGCTTGCTTGGCAAAGAAGTCCTTCATCACGAACTCCGCCTGCGTGGCGCTGTAGCTCTGCTTGTCGCCGTCGAAGCTCAGCTCTACGGTAGAGCCGAAATACTGCGCCAGCTCCCTGGAAGAGCCGCCCCGGATAGCGTTGCGCACCGGAGCGAAAGCCTCCCCCTGGGCGCTTACCGTCAGGGAAAGAAGCATGAGCCAGACCAGGGCCAATGCGTGAAGGAAGTTACGTTTCATACTAGAGTAAGGAATGCCTGATCCTGTTTGCTAAAACTATGCCAAGAGAGCCCTAAGAATAAAACATTCCGGCGGCTGAACCGCCCAGGGGTCAAGATAACGTAAATGAACACAAACTAACTAAATGCGTACGTTCCGGGCCTTGGCCCCTATCTTTGCCGCTATGAACAAACAGGTAGTGTTGGTGATTCTGGACGGTTGGGGTTTAGCGCAGAACAAGGACGTGTCGGCGGTAGACAAAGCGCAGACCCCCTTTGTGGATTCGCTCTTCCAACGCTTCCCGCACAGCAAGCTGCAGGCTTCGGGCGAAGCCGTGGGGCTGCCCGACGGTCAGATGGGCAACTCCGAAGTGGGCCACATGAACATCGGGGCCGGCCGGGTGGTGTACCAGGATCTGGTGCGCATCAACAAAGCCATCCGCGAGCGGAAGCTGGGCACCATGCCCGCGCTGGAAAAGGCGTTTGAGTACGCCCGGGTCAATGGCAAGAGCGTCCATTTCATCGGCCTGCTCTCCGATGGCGGCGTGCATTCCCACATCGACCACCTCGAAGCCCTCTGCACCCTGGCCCACGACGCCGACGTGCACAAAGTGTTCATCCACGCTTTCACGGATGGCCGCGACACCGACCCCAAGGGCGGCGTGAACTATGTGAATGATCTGGAGCAATACCTGGAACGCAGCGGGGCCAAGATTGCCTCCATCGTGGGCCGTTACTATGCCATGGACCGCGACAACCGCTGGGAACGGGTGAAAGTGGCTTACGACCTGCTGGTAAACGCCCAAGGTACGCCCTCGCAGAACCTGATTCAGAGCATGCTCGATTCCTACAAGGAGGGCGTGACGGATGAGTTTCTGAAGCCCATCGTGAAAGTCGGAGCCGATGGCCAGCCGTTGGCCACGATTCAGGAAGGCGACGTGGTCATCTGCTTCAACTTCCGCACCGACCGGGGCCGGGAAATCACTCAGGCCCTGACGCAGCAGGATTTCCACGCCTTCCAGATGCACCGGCTGAACCTGCACTACCTCACCATGACGAACTACGACGCCACGTTTGTGGGCGTCACGCCGATATTCGACAAAGACAACCTGACCAACACCCTGGGTGAAGTGCTGGCCGCCCACGGCAAGACGCAGATCCGGATGGCCGAAACGGAAAAGTACCCCCACGTCACGTTCTTCTTCAGCGGCGGCCAGGAAACCGAATTCGCGGGCGAAACCCGCATCATGCGGGCCTCCCCCAAAGTAGCCACCTACGACCTGCAGCCCGAAATGAGCGCCTTTGACCTGCGCGACGCCCTGGTGCCGGAACTCCAGGCCCGGTCGGCCGACTTTATCGTGCTCAACTTCGCCAACCCCGACATGGTGGGCCATACCGGCGTGTTCGACGCAGTAGTGAAAGCCGTAGAAACGACCGACACCTGCGCCCGCGACGTGGTAGAGGCCGCCCTGGCCAACAACTATGCCTGCATCATCATTGCCGACCATGGTAATGCCGAGGTGATGCTGAACCCCAACGGTACGCCCAACACGGCCCACACCACCAACCTGGTGCCCTGTATCCTGGCCGACAACGACTACCAGGGCACCCTGGCCGATGGTAAGCTCGGCGACATCGCGCCCACTATTCTGGAGCTGATGGGCATTGCCCAGCCCGCCGATATGACGGGCCAGTCGTTGCTGCACGCCGATGCGGCCCTGGCCAATACCCCGACGAATGCGTAGCCGCTGGCTGGCGGCAGGCCTGCTGGTAGTAGCCGGAGCCTGCGGGCCGGATAACGCGGCGCGGCCGGGGCAGCCAGTTCGCAAGCCCCTTTATTTCGACGTGAAAGGCCTGCTCGATGTCCAAACGGCCTTACTGAAGCAGCAGAACCCAGCGGTGGAAAAGCAGGTGCAGCTCCGCGACGGTCAGCCGGAAACCGCCCGCGTGCCGCGCGTCGACTGGAGCAAGGAGCTGCAGATTTTCTACCAGGCCGACATCAACAAGTCGGCGCTGCGGGGCGCTTACTCGGTTTTGCCGCCCGTGCAGACTGCCCAGGGCACGCAGCAGACCTACGTGCGCAAGCCCGGCATTGAGAATGCCGTGGAGCGGCTGGCCGTGATTTTCAGCGGCCCGGCCGTGCGGGAGATATCCGCTGTTCTTACCCAGGACAACCCGCTGTTCTTCTCGCGCAAAAAGCTGGTTTTCACCTGCCTGGCGGGCAAGCTCCGCAGCTACCGGGTCGAGGGCCTGCAAAAGCTGGTGCTGTTCGATACCCTGCGCTACTCGGCTACGGCACGGGTGCTGTAAACGCTCAGCCGGCTACTCCCCCATGAGCGTGACGACCACCCAGCGCCGGCCGCCGTGGTTGCGGTGCTCCCCCAGGTAGATTCCCTGCCAGGTGCCCAGCGCCAGCTCTCCATTCGTAATCGGGATGGTGACGGATGCGCCCAGCAGCGCCGCTTTCAGGTGCGCGGGCATATCATCGGGGCCTTCCTGGGTGTGATGGAAGTAAGGGGCATTCTCGGGCGCGGTACGGTTGAAGAACTCCTCGAAATCGTGGCGTACCGTGGGGTCGGCATTTTCATTCAGGCTGAGGCTGGCTGAGGTGTGCTGAATGAAAAAATGCGCCGTGCCCACCTTCAGCTGCTCCAGCTCGGGCAGCTCGGCTACCAGCAGATCGGTGATGAGGTGAAAGCCCCGCCGCACGGCCGGCAGGCGCAGGCGTTTCTGAATCCAGGTCATTTTGGTGCTTAGTGTTTGGTGCTTGGTGCGTAGTGCCTCGTTTTTTGTCGTTTGTCATCCTGAGCAAAGCGAAGGACCTTCCCCGGAGTGAAGCGCACACCTCCTAAAAGGAGCAAAGCAGCTTGTCCGTCGGGCGGACAGGAAAGGCATTGAGCAGGGCCTGGCATTGCTGAAGAGGAAGGTCCTTCGCTCTGCTCAGGATGACAGACGACTTAACCCACCGCACCAGCACCAACCACCCACAACCAGGCACCAAGCACCAAGCACCAGACTATTACGGGTTTTTGCGTTCGTAAGCGCCCAGGTCAGGCGCCGGGCCGCGCTCCACATTGCGCAGGTCGTAGTCGAGCCGGGCGCCGCGGGCGGGCCGGTTGCTGGCCGGGGAAAGAGTATCGAGGCGGTAGTCGAACCGGTTGGCAAAGCCCCCGCCGGCGGGCCGCTTAAACTTGGGGTCGACGTTGATCAGGTTGTCGTTGACGTTCAGCGTGGTGCGGTAGGCCTTGGTGCGCAGGATGCTGTTCTGAATAGCAATCGGGTACCGGGTGCCGTTGTTCTCAAACACCAGCTCGTCTTCTATCGAACCCCAGACAATGGAGTTCTGAATCGTGACGCTGGTCTGAATCGGGTTGGCCAGGGTCGACCGGACGGCTTCGTTGGTGAAGGCCAGGGAGTTGGTTTCGCGCCGGAACTGGGGCGTGTAGTTGGCAATGGTGCAGAAGTTGAGGTCGTAGCGCCCCCCGCCAATGCCCCGGATGGCATACTCCCCGCAGTTGGTCAGCAGGCAGTTGCGCAGCACGAAATCCCCGGAGAAGCTGAAGATGCCGGCGCCGTCGAACCCCTGCCCTCCGTTGGCGAAGGAGATAGTGGCCCCGGAAATATTCCTGATCACCGTATTCTCCACCGTTACCGAGGGGCGGGGCTCCTGGTTGCCCGGATTGTAGACCAGCAGGCCAAAGGAGGCATTCTTGATTTCGGCGTAGCGCACCACGTTGTTGCGGCTGGTCGAATCGAACTGGATGCCGGCCCACTGGCCCGGCACCTCGTCGTAGAACGGCTCCAGACGGTCGGCGGCAAAGCGCACGATATTGCGGTCATCGGCCTTCAGCTCGCTGGTCGGCTTAAAATCCGGGTTCACGCGCAGCGTCCCCTTCACGATGATGGCGGCCCCGGCGTGCGAGTACACCCGCGTGCCGGGCAGCATGGTGAGGATGCACCCTTGCTTGACCAGCACCGCGCCGAAGATGACGTGGGGCTTGTCGTTTTTCCATTCCCCGATGCAGGGCAGCACCTCGTTGCGGTGGAAGTAGGCGTCGCGGCCGTAGGAAATCAGCCGCACGGCCTGGTCGTTGCCGTTGGTGCGGAACTTCAGCTGGTCTTCCACCAGAAATGGCTTATCCTGGGTTTGCTGGCCCGGGCCGAGCCGGGCGCGCACCAGAATCTGCAGACTATCCCCGCCTTTAATTTCCACGTTGTTGGCCGCCGGTCCTTCGTCGCCAGCGATGACGAGGGAATAGGGGGAGCCGCCGGGATTCGCCAGCGTAATCTGCTCCACCTTCACGGCCCGGCGGTTGCGGTTGTATACCCACAAGCGCTTCGTTACCGTACCCACCTGCGTGAAAACAGTATCGAACAGGACCGTGTCGCTCGAAAACTCCAGCGTGGCCCCCGGATCCGTCGTCAGCAGGTTTTCCTTGGGCTCGCAGCCCGGCAGCAGCGTGAGCAGAGCCGACAACACGAGCAGCAGGGGTAACAGGTAGCGCATAATTGGTTTCTGGTGGGTGGTTTTTGGTTTGTGGCCCGTCGCCCGGGCGGGCCGTTTACTCCGGTCACCCTCAACGACGAAAAACCAAAAACCAATCACCAAAAACGAATAGATTACGAAACGCCTTCCTTCAGCCGCTCCGCGCTTTCGGCGATGCGCAGCTGCTCCACGAAGTCGTCGATGTTGCCTTCCATCACGCTGGCCAGGTTGTGCACCGTGTAGCCGATGCGGTGGTCCGTCACGCGGCCCTGGGGGTAGTTGTAGGTGCGGATTTTGTCGCTGCGGTCGCCGCTGCCGATCATGCTCTTGCGCTGGGCTCCTTCGGCCTCGTTTTTCTTGGCCAGCTCAATTTCGTAGATGCGCGAGCGAAGTACCTGCAGGGCTTTATCGAAGTTTTTGAGCTGCGACTTCTGGTCCTGGCACTGGGCCACAAGGCCGGTGGGCAGGTGAGTCAGGCGCACGGCCGAGTAGGTCGTGTTGACCGACTGCCCGCCGGGGCCCGACGACATAAACAGGTCCTTGCGCACGTCGTTCATGTCGATCTGCACGTCCAGCTCCTCCGCTTCGGGCATCACCACGATGGAGGCCACCGAGGTGTGAATGCGGCCCTGGGTTTCGGTGGCCGGCACGCGCTGCACGCGGTGCACGCCGCTTTCAAACTTGAGCTTACCGTACACATCCTCGCCCTTCACGGCCAGGATAATTTCCTTGTAGCCGCCGCTGGTGCCTTCGGTAGCATCAATCAGGTCCATCTTCAGGCCCTGCTTTTCGGCGTAGCGCATGTACATGCGCTGCAGGTCGCCGGCGAAAATAGCCGCTTCGTCGCCGCCCGCGCCGGCCCGGATTTCCATGATGATATCCTTGGAGTCGTTGGGGTCGCGGGGCAGCAGCAGGTCTTTGATAACGGTTTCGAGGCGCTCCTGCTCGGGCAGCAGGCCTTCCAGCTCGTCCTTGGCCATCTGGCGGAAGTCTTCGTCCTTCTCGGTGGAAATAACTTCGCGGGCGCCTTCAATATTCGACAGCACCTCCTGGTAGCGGCGGTACTCCACCACGATTTTGCCGAGGTCCTTGTATTCCTTGTTCAGAGACTTGTAGCGCTTCATGTCGCTCATGGCCTCGGGCTGCATCAGCTGTTCGTTGACGTCTTCGTAGCGCTGGCGAATGGCTTCCAGTTTATCTAGCATCTTGCCTTCAGAGAGTTGTATTAGAGCCCAAAGATACGGAATCTAACACCACGAAACCGGCCCCGTATTCCGGCCAGTTAGCTGCCGGCCCACGGTTATATTTGCTCAGCACTGGCTTGGCCAACATATTTTACTACTTTGGCGGTCTAACCCCCGCGCAGATGCCTCAGCCCGCCGCCAGCCGCTTTCCCCTCGCCCTGACCGCTACCGCCGCAGTCCCGCCCACACCCATGGTCACGACCCGGTAGCGGGCTGCCCAACCTTCGCCTCTTCTTTTTCGAGTCAGCAGCCCGCCGCCCCCCGCATTCTCAGGAATGCGGCCGGACGAAGCGGGCTTTTTCATGCGCTTTTTACATCAGCGGTTATGCAGGTCTTAAAATTCGGCGGTACTTCCGTCGCCAACGCGGCGGCTATCAATCAGGTAATTGACATCGTGGCCACGGCGGCCCGGCACGATACCGTCGTCGTCGTGCTGTCGGCCCTGGGCGGCATCACCGACGCCCTCATCGAAGCCGGACAGCTGGCGGAAGCCGGCAACGAAGCCTACCAGGACCGCCTGCGCCACATCGAGCAGCGCCACCTGACGGCGGTGCAGGAGCTGATTCCGGTGGCTACCCGGAGCGCGGCCCTGAGCCAGATCAAGCAGCGCTGCAACGAGCTGGAGGCCATTTGCGACAGCGTGTTTGCCCTCGGGGAGCTGTCGGCGCGCACCCTGGACCGGCTGATGAGCTTTGGGGAGCTGATGTCGTCGCAGCTGGTAACGGAGCGGCTCCGGAGCCTGGGCATCGCCCACGCCTGGCAGGACAGCCGGCAGCTGATCCGCACCAACTCCCGCTTTGGCTTCGCCGAGGTCGATTTCGATACGACCAATCAGCAGATCCACGACTTCCTGGCGGCTACGCCCGCGCCTATCTACCTAGTGCCGGGCTTTATTGCCGCCGATGCCAGTGGGACCACCACCACGCTGGGCCGCGGCGGCTCCGACTACAGCGGGGCCATTTACGCGGCAGCGCTCCGGGCCCGCCGGCTCGAAATCTGGACCGACGTGAGCGGGATGATGACGGCTGACCCGCGCCTGGTGCGCCACGCCCGGCCCATTCCGCACATTTCCTACCAGGAGGCCATGGAGCTGTCGCACTTCGGGGCCAAGGTGCTTTATCCGCCCACTATTCAGCCGGTGATGCACCAGGGTATTCCCCTCTGGATCAAGAACACCTTCGCCCCCGCCGACCACGGTACGCTGGTAGAAGTGGCTCCGCCCCAAAACCACGATGTGGTCCGCGGCATTTCCAGCATCAGCAACCTGACCATGCTCAACCTCGAAGGCAGCGGCATGATCGGCATTCCGGGGTTCTCCAAGCGGCTGTTTGGGGCCCTGGCCGGGGAAAGAGTCAACGTCATCCTCATCACCCAAAGCTCGTCGGAGCACTCGATTTCGGTGGCCGTGGGCGCGGCTGATGCCGCCAGAGCCAAAACGGCAGTGGACGGCGAGTTTGCCCACGAAATCGATATGCGGCGCCTGGAGCCGCTGCGGCTGGAAACCGGCCTTGCCATCGTGGCGCTGGTGGGGGAAAGCATGAAAAACCACCCCGGCATCAGCGGCCGCCTGTTTGGGGCCCTGGGCCACAACGGGGTAAACATCCGCGCCATTGCCCAGGGCTCGTCGGAGAAGAATATCTCGACCGTGATTCAGGCCGCCGATGTTAAAAAGGCCATCAACGTGCTGCACGAAGCCTTCTTCGAGGTAGAGTATAAGCAGGTGAACGTGTTTGTGGTGGGCGTGGGCAACGTGGGCCGCAAGCTGCTGGAGCAGCTCCGGCAGCAGCAGCACTACCTCCTCGACAAGCTCCAGCTCCAGCTGCGCGTGGTGGGCCTGGCCAACAGCCGACAGTTCGTGCTGGACCCCAACGGCCTCGACCTCACTACCTGGCCGGAAGAGCTGGCCCGGGGCGAAGCGTTCCGGCTCGACCAGCTGGTGGAACAGATTCACGCCCTGAACCTGCGCAACTCGGTGTTCGTGGACGTGACGGCCAGCGCCGAGGTAGCCGGCTGCTACGCGGCGCTGCTGGCGAAAAGCGTGGCGGTAGTGGCCTGCAACAAGGTGGCCTGCTCGTCGGCCTACAGTACCTACGCCCGGCTGAAAGGACTGGCGCGGGAATTCAACGCCAACTTCCTGTTTGAAACCAACGTGGGAGCCGGCCTGCCCGTCATCGGCACGCTCAACGACCTGCTGCGCAGTGGCGACGTGGTGCAGCGCATCGAGGCAGTGCTCTCGGGGACGCTCAACTTCGTGTTCAACCACTACGATGGCCGCCGGCCGTTTGCCGAAGTAGTGCGCCAGGCGCAGGACGAAGGCTACACCGAGCCCGACCCGCGCCTCGACCTGAGCGGCACCGACGTAGCCCGCAAGATTCTGATCCTGGCCCGCGAAGCCGGGGTGGCCCTGGAAATGACGGACATCCAGAACACCTCTTTCCTGCCCGCGTCCTGCCTGGAAGGCGACGTAGCCGCGTTTTATGAGCAGCTGGCCGCGCACGAAAGCCACTTCCGCCAGCTCTACGACGAGGCTACGGCGGCGGGCAAAAAGCTACGTTTCGTGGCCCGCTACGCGGGTGGTCAGGCCGCCGTGGGCCTGCAGGCCGTGGGCCCCGACCACGACCTGTACACGCTGAAGGGCAAGGACAACGTGGTGCTCTTCTACACCAACCGCTACCCCGAACAGCCGCTGGTGATAAAAGGAGCCGGAGCCGGGGCCGACGTTACGGCTTCGGGCGTCTTCGCCGACATGATGCGCGCCGCCCGGGTTTAATTGAACTTTCCAATAAGACCGTCATGATCTGCTGTTGAAGCAGTTTGGAAAGTCGGTTTTTCTAAGCGTTTGTCATCCTGAGCTTGCGCAGGTCCTTATCCCGCCTGGTAGTTCAGCGAGCGGGTAGCGTTCAGCCGGGATAAGGTCCTGCGCTCTGCTCAGGATAACAGACTGCCTGACTTTCTAAACAGCTTCATTACCTGTATTTCCGCTTATGAATCCTGCTTCCTTTTCCGCCGAAACCATCACCATTCTGGCTCCCGGAACGGTGGCCAACGTCGTCTGCGGCTTCGACGTGCTCGGCTTCGCCCTCAGCCACCCCTACGACACCATGAAGATGCGCCGGACAACTGAGCCGGGCGTCGTCATCATCAACCGCGACGACTACAACCTGCCCACGGAGCCGACGCGCAACGTGGCCGGCGCGGCGCTGCTGGCTTTGCTGCGGGCCGTACCCGACGACGTGGGCTTCGAGGTAGAGATTACCAAGGGCATCAGGCCCGGCAGCGGCATTGGGTCCAGCGCCGCCAGCGCGGCCGGGGCCGTAGTGGGGGCCAACCGGCTGCTGGGCAATATATTCTCCCCGGCCGAGCTGGTGGAATTTGGCACCTACGGCGAGGAAGTGGCCTCCGGGGTGCGCCACGCCGACAACATCGCGCCCTGCATCTACGGTGGCGTCACCCTGATCCGCTCCACCACCCCGCTCGACATCATCCCGATTGCGGCCCCGCCGCTGTTCGTGACGGTGGTGCACCCGCAGATTGAGGTGAAAACTTCCGATGCCCGCCAGATTCTGAAAAAGCAGATTCTGCTCCGGGACGCCATCATCCAGTGGGGCAACGTGGGGGGCCTGATTGCGGGCCTGCTGCAATCGGACTACGACCTGATTGGCCGCTCCCTGCAAGACGTGATTATCGAGCCCGTGCGCAGCATTCTGATTCCGTGCTTTGCCGCCGTGAAAACCCGGAGCAAAGCGGCCGGAGCGCTGGGTGGCGGCATTTCCGGTTCGGGCCCATCCATCTTTATGCTGAGCCGGGACGAAGCCACGGCGCAGCGGGTCGAAAGCGTGATGCAGGAAATATACCGCGCGGCCGGCCTCGACTTCCACACCTACGTGAGCACCATCAACCCCGACGGGGTCCGGATTCTGCCCGCGGAAGCCGCCGTGCCGGTGGCTTCTTCCTTCTAAACGACCCTCGCGCTGCGCCTGGCGCAGCACGAGGGTCAGCCTTTCTGCTATGCTCTACTACAGTCTTCGCCACGCAGCGCCCCCGGTTGATTTTCGCCAGGCCACTGTTGCCGGCCAGGCCCCGGATGGCGGCCTGTACTTCCCGGCAACCATTCCGCGCTTCTCCCCTGATTTTCTGCGCGAGCTGAAAACTATGGATAAAGCCGCCGTGGCCTTTGCCGTAATGCAGCCCTACGTGGGCGACACTATCCCGGCGGACGTGCTGCGGCGGATCTGCGCGGAGGCCGTGGACTTCGATTTTCCGCTGGTGGAGGTGACGGCCCGCACCAGCGCCCTGGAGCTGTTTCACGGCCCCACCCTGGCCTTCAAGGACGTAGGGGCGCGGTTCATGAGCCGGTGCCTGGGCTACTTCTCCCGGCAGGGTCAGGCGCAAGTCACGGTTCTGGTAGCCACGTCCGGCGACACCGGCGGGGCCGTGGCCAGCGGCTTTCTGGGCGTGGCAGGCGTCGAAGTCATCATCCTGTATCCGGCGGGCAAGGTCAGCCCGGTGCAGGAGCTGCAGCTCACGACGTTGGGCCGGAACATTACGGCCCTGGAAGTGCAGGGCACCTTCGACGACTGCCAGCGGCTGGTGAAGCAGGCCTTTACGGACGCGGACCTGGCCCGCCGCTACGTGCTTACCTCGGCCAACTCCATCAACGTGGCCCGCTGGCTGCCCCAGCAGATTTACTACTGCTACGCCCTGCAGCAGTGGCCCCACATTGAGCCGCCGGTTTTCTCCGTTCCGAGCGGTAATTTCGGCAACCTCTGCGCCGGGCTGCTGGCCCACGTTTCGGGGCTGCCGGCCCGGCACTTTCTGGCCGCCTGCAACGCCAACGACGCCGTGCCGGACTATCTGCGGAGCGGGGAATTTACGCCCAAAGCGGCCGTGGCCACCATTTCCAACGCCATGGACGTGGGTCACCCTAGCAACTTCGCCCGCATTCTGGAGCTCTTCCAGCACGATTATGAGCCCATCCGCACCACCGTCAGCGGCTACTCCGTGACGGATGCCGCTACGGCTGCCACCATTCGGGCGGTGTATGAGCAGCACCACTACCTGCTTGATCCGCACGGGGCGGTGGCGTACGCGGCTTGGCAGCAGTATCTGGCGGAACACCCGACGGCGCGGGGCATCGTGCTGGAAACGGCCCACCCGGTGAAGTTCTACGACGTGGTGGAGCCGATTATAGCGGCCAAAGTACCCGTACCAACAGCCCTGGACGGACTGCTGACGCGCCAGAAGCAGAGCGTAGGGCTGGCGGCTGACTTCGCGGCGCTGAAGGAATACCTGCTGGGCCGATAACCCCCGGGCCCGGACGCGGGTTTATCTTTGAGCCTGGCCCGCGTTGGGTGTCTTTTTCGATTGGGCTTCTTTTTCCTGCTTCCTATGCGTTTCCGCTTTCGGGCCCCCGGCCCTGCGTTCAGTACCGTCGCCTTATTGCTGTTGCTGCTGCCGGCCTGCCGCCCCGACCAGATTGAGCACATCAAAAATGGGAAGCAGATTGCCACCACCCTCGAAAACATGGTGGTGAAGCGCATTCTGCCCGCCGCCCTGCTCCGTGCCGCCCGCTGGGCCGGCGACTCGCTGACCTACTCCGCCGACCGGGAACTGCGCCGCCAGCTCGCCACCCGGCTGCAAGCCGGGGGCGTAGCCGCGGCCCTCCCCTACTGCCGGCCCGAAGCCTACGCCTCCACCGATTCGCTGGCCCGCATCCTTAAAGCCACCCCGCGCCGCCGGACCAGCCGCCCCCGCAACCCAAACAACCAGGCCCGGCTCACGGCGACCCAGCTGCGCCCCGACACGACCACGGCCCACCTGGTGCGCCGCCTCGACGCCGAAACGTTCAGCTACCAGCGCCCTATCACTCTCAGCGATGCGCTGTGCCTGCGCTGCCACGGCGAAGTGGGCAAGGATATTTCGACGGCCGACTACGCGCTTATTAAGAAGCAGTATCCCGCCGACCAGGCCACCGGCTACCGGCTTGGCGAGGCCATGGGCGTGTGGCAGGTAAGCCTGCAGCGCGACGGTGTAGCCGAGCTCTACACCATGAAAACGCGCAAGGTGATGAAGAAGCGCAAGCCGCTGTTTTAACCGGCCTGGCAAGCAGGCCCGACCTTCCGCGCTTCAGGCGGCGTCAATCCGTCGTCTGCAATGGGTCTGATTTCTTTTTATGCTCCTCGCGAAGTGGTTCGCGAAAAGCAAGTAGGGTGCGGGGCTGGCCCCCGCCCGTCGTTGGACGAGCCACCAAGAGTTCGTGCAACGACGGGCGGGGGCCAGCCCCGCACCCTACCGCGACGAGTATAGCAGCCGGGCTTTCGGCGTTGCTCCGAACGAATTGCTTCGTCCCCGCAATGACCTTGCAATCTGCCGTAACCCTGCGCCTGGGTTTGCGGTTTGCCAGAGCATGACTGCTTCCGTTTCGCAAAAACCCATTATCATCATCGGGGCCGGCATGGCGGGCCTCACCTGCGCCAACTACCTGCACCGGGCCAGCCGGCCTATCCTGGTGCTCGACGCCGCCGATGCCGTGGGGGGCCGGGTGCGCACCGACGTGACGCCCGAAGGCTTCCGCCTCGACCGGGGCTTTCAGGTGCTGCTCACCAAATACCCCGAAGTGCAGCGTCTGCTCGATTATGGCGCCCTGAACCTGCGGGCCTTCCGCTCCGGGGCCGTTATCCGGCTGGAGGATGGCCGCGAAACCACTTTGCAGAATCCACTGCAGCAGCCCACGGCAGCCTTCACGGCCCTCACGGCTCCCATCGGCACGCTGGCCGATAAGCTTCGGATTCTGCGCTTCGTACTTAAGATCCAGCGCCGGACCAGTGCGCAGCTCCTCAGCCACGCTTCGGTAGACACGCTCACCTACCTGCGCCGCTATGGCTGGAGCGAGCAGATCATCAACCGCTTCTTCCGCCCCTTTTTTGGCGGCGTATTCCTGGACCGCGACCTGACCACGGCCAGCAACTTCTTCGAATTCGTGTTCCAGCAGTTCGTGCGGGGCGAGGCGGCCGTGCCGGCCCTGGGTATGCAGCAGATTCCCGAGCAGCTGGCCGCCCGCCTGCCCGCCGGGGTCGTGCGCCTGAACACCAAAGTAGAGGCCGTCGATGGGCTGACTGTCCGGCTGCCTAACGGCGAAACGCTGGAGGCCGCCGCGGTGGTGGTAGCCGTAGATGGGGAAGCGGCGGCCCGCCTGCTCCCGGCATCCCGGCAGCTGATTTCCACCGCCTGGCGGCGCACCACCTGCACCTACTTCGCCGCCGGCCACTCCCCCGGCCGCGCCGACAAGCTGCTGCGGCTCAATGCCGCGCCCCACAGCCTGGCCCACAACGTAGCTTTCCCCAGCGACGTAGCCCCGGATTACGCCCCGGCCGGCCGCGCCCTGATTTCCGTCAGCACCCACGGTTCCCAGACGCTGACAGATGACGAGCTGACGGCGCGGCTGCGCCCGGAGCTGACGGCCTGGTTCGGGGCCGAAGCTGCGCAGTGGCAGCATCTGCGCACCTATCACCTGCCCCACGCCCTGCCCACCTATGCCGCCGGGCAGCCCGCGCACCAGCCCCTGCAGCTTACCGATACGCTTTTCCGCTGCGGCGACTACACGGCTTACCCGTCGTTGAATGCAGCTATGGCTTCGGGCCGGGAAGTGGCGGAGCTGCTGCTGAGCTAAAAACAGAACGCTCTATCAGGCACAGCACGACGTGCCAAGCTTTCTATTCGCCCAGCTCTACGAACACCGGACAGTGGTCGGAATGCACGGCGTCGGGCAGGTGGCCGGCGGCGGTGATGCGCGGCTGCAGGCCCGAGTCAACCAGCAGGTGGTCGAGGCGCCAGCCCACGTTGCGGGCGCGGGCCCCGGAGCGAAACGTCCACCAGGAATAATGCCCCACGGCGTCGCCGTGGTGGTGGCGGAAGGCGTCCGTATAGCCGTCGGCCAGCAGGTCGGCGAACCAGGCGCGCTCCTCGGGGGTGAAGCCGGGGCTGTTCTGGTTGGCTTTGGCGTTGTGCAGGTCAATATCGCGCTGACAGCAGTTGAAGTCCCCACCGATAACCAGGCCGGGGACCGTAGCCTGCAGCTCCCGCACGTAGGCGCGGAAAAAGTGCAGCCACCCGATCTTAAATGCCTGCCGCTCCGGCCTACTCGTACCCGAGGGCATGTACGTATTCAGCACCGAGAAATCGTCGAAATCCAGGCGCAGCACGCGGCCCTCCGAATCGTAGCATTCCGTGCCGCAGCCGACAACGACGGCTTTGGGCGTGAGTTTGGTGAAGGTAGCTACCCCGCTGTAGCCGGGCTTGGCCGCCGGGTGCAGGTAAGCCTGGTAGCCCAGGGCTTCAAACCCCGAAACATCGAGCGGAGCCGTGCCGGCCTTTATTTCCTGCAGACAGAGCACGTCCGGGTCGGCTTCCCGCACCCAGTCCAGCAAGCCTTTGCTGAGGGCAGAGCGCAGCCCGTTGACGTTGTAGGTAATGATTTTCAAAAGCGTTGATTTTTCAGCCGGGATAAAAGGCCGGTCATCCTGAGCAGTGCGAAGGACCTTATGCCGGTTGAACGAGTCGTCCTTACGCCATAAGATCCTTGCGCTGCTCAGGATGACCGACGACCCAGGAGGTGAGGCGGGTTAGGCTACAGGGTTACTCTTCCTGCATAAAAGCGTCGAAGTACTCCAGGATGTGCCATTTCAGCATCCGCTCCTGCTCTTTGAGGTTGGCAAAAGGCACGGGGCGCACGAGCTGATAGTGGGGCCAGCCTTCGGCATCCACGCTGGCCAGCGCATAGTGGCCCGAGAGGCTGAACAGGCGGCAGGTGGCAATGTGCATCAGGTCCTGCTTCTGCTCCTTGGTGAACGGGCCGGCGCCCTGGCCCAGCTCCTGCACCCCAATGAGGAGCAGCAGCGCGTTCAGGTCGGGCTTTTTGCCAAAGCGTTCCTTCAGCTGGTTCATCAGCTCCCACCAGCGGGCCTCAAACTGGGCTTCGCTTTCGTCGACGTGGAGCTGGCTCATGCGTCGTGGTGATGCTCGGGGGCGGGCGCTACGGCTTCGTCCTTCAGAATTTCCCAGTACTCCACGGCGCGGCGGAAGTGGGGAATCACGATGCTGCCGCCGATGAGGTTGGCAATGGCGAAGACCTCGTAAATCTCCTCGTCGGTGAGCTTTTCCTCGAAGCACTTCCCGAGGTGGTACTTGATGCAGTCGTCGCAGCGCAATACCATGGAGCAGGCCAGACCCAGCATCTCCTTGGTTTTTACGTCCACGGCCCCGGCCTGGTAGGTGTTGGTGTCGAGGTTGAAGAAGCGCTTGATGACTTTATTATCGGCCGCCATGATCTTCTCGTTCATGCGCTGGCGGTACTCGTTGAATTCCGTAACCTGAGACATTGGTGCTGTATTGAGTTGTGAAGGCGGGAGCCGAACAGATCGGGCTACCCAAAGAAATGTAAGCCGGGCGGAGCTGAAGCAGTCCGGTCCGGCTTGGCGAAGTCGCGTTAAAACCTTAAAATTAAGGAGAAGTTCCGCGCCGTCCTGCCTGCGCTCTTTCCTGGAGCCGCTATCTACCTGTTGCTACGCCCGAATCGATTCCTCACTATGGTCTTGACTCCGCGAAGCTATGCTTATTCCGGCGGCGCTATCCGACTTCGTCTCCCTGATTTTTCCCCGCACCTGCCTGGCCTGCGTCGAGCCGCTGGCGCGGGGGGAGGACCACATCTGCACCAGCTGCCGCGCTCAACTGCCCTACACCGACTACCATAAGCTGCCGGAACCGGAAAATCCCCTGGCCCGCCGCTTCTGGGGCAAGCTGCCCGTCCGTCACGCCCTGAGCTACCTGCGCTTCCTGCGCCACGGCCGGGTGCAGCGCCTGCTGCATCAGCTCAAATACCAGGGCCAAAGTGAAGTAGGGCTGGTGCTGGGCCGCTGGTACGGGGCCGAATTGAGCAGCTATGGCCTGGCCGCTGATTTCGACCTGATCGTGCCCGTGCCGCTGCACTGGAAAAAGCTGGCCAAGCGTGGCTTCAATCAGGCCGACAGCTTTGCCGAAGGCTTGTCTACGGGCCTGGTAGTGCCGTGGCGCGCCCACGCCCTGCGCCGTACCGAGCATACCGCCTCTCAAACCCGAAAAACCCGCACCGAGCGGTGGCTGAACGTAGCCACCGTTTTCGAGGTAGCTGAACCGGCCGCGGTCATCGGCCAGCGGATATTGCTTGTCGATGACGTGCTGACCACCGGGGCCACGCTCGAAGCCTGCGCCATCGTGCTGCTGGCCGCCGGCTGCGCCGAAGTCAGCGTCGCCACCATCGCCTGCGCGGATCGCTGATTTCCACTGATTGGATTGATTTCCCTGATTTTTGACGCGACCGAGAAACCCATCCATGGATTAGGGTGTAAGGGCCGGCACAAAAAAAGCCGCCCGGCAAGGGCGGCTTCTTCATTAAAATCAACTCAGTGAAATCAACTCAATCAGTCAAAATCAGTGATTTACTTGTTCGAGCCGGCGTTGATCATGGCGCAGCGGAAGCCGATAGCGGCCGTAGCCGAGTCTTCGGCCATGAACCGACGCGTACCGGGCGACAGCCAGTAGGCTACGTCGCGCCACGAGCCGCCTTTGTAGACGCGGACGTGGTCATCGATCAGCGACTGGTAACCTTTCTTGTCGTACTTCTCGGCCGGGTCAAGATAGCCGTTCCGACGGAAGGGGTTCAGATCTTCCACGTCGTCGAAGGAGAGCGGGCGGTAGATATCCTGTACCCACTCGTTCACGTTGCCGGCCATGTTGTAGAGGCCGTAGTCGTTTGGCGGATAAGCATAGACGTACTCCGTAATCATGGCACCGTCGTTCAGGCTACCGGCAATACCGGCGTAGTCACCGCGGCCGCGCTTGAAGTTGGCGAGGAACGTGCCCTGGCTCTTGCCGTATGGGTTCCGCACCTGACGACCATCCCAAGGGTAAATGCGCTTGTTCTCCTGGTTTTCGTTGCCCGTTTCCTGAGTTCCGATGAGAGCCTGCGCGGCATATTCCCATTCGGCCTCGGTGGGCAGCCGGTAGTTGGGCAGGGTGTTGCCATTCTCGATGGAGATTCTGGTCTTGCCATCCCCATCAGCACCTTCGGCGGCATCAGGGGCGGCGTTCTTGCTCTTTCTTTTGAACAGCCCGCCGCCACCGCTGCTGCTGCTGCCGCTGTCATCTCCGTCACCGGCCAGCTTCTCGTTCACCTTAGCGGTCCGCCAGGTGCAATAGTCGTTGGCCTGCAGCCAGCTCACGCCCACTACGGGGAAGTAGCGGAAGCCGGGGTAACGCAGGTAGTAATCCACGTAAGGGTCGTTGAACGACAGCTCGCGGGCCCACACTGTGGTGTCGGGCAGCGCCGACTGGTAGAATTCCTCCGAGGAGTCTTTCCGGGCATAGTGCAGGTATTCGAGCCAGTGAATGTTGGCCACTTCGGCTTCGTCCATGTAGAACGAGGCGATGGTCACGGTACGCTCAATGTTGTCGTGCGTCATCGTCACGTCTTCCTCCTGCGAACCCAGCACCGTACGGCCGCCTTCGATGAAGATCAGACCGGGTCCTTCCGGAATACCCTGATAGTCGGCCACTTTCTGGCCTTCCTCGGTATTGTACTCCAGACCCGTAGTCGAGCTGTACTTACCGGGTTTGGTGGCCGTCGGTGGGCCACCTTTACACGAAGCCAGCGCACAGGCCCCTACTACCGCAAAACGCAGGTACTTGGAAAAATTCATGATCAAGTTGAAACTACCTGAGAGAAAATGATTTAGGAAAGGCAATTTGGATGCAAGTATACGCAAATTCAGAAGGCTGGGCAAGGTATTGACGGGTAATTCCGGCGTTTTAACCGCCGCCAGGCCGCTTCCAGCGCATTGAACTGCCGCAGGCTGAGGGATAATTCGTGAGCGCCGCCCAGGTCAGCACTTAGTTGACTCAGGCTCATATCGTAGCTGTAGCCGAGCCGTAGCGGCCCCACGCTAAGGCCCGCCACCGCCGTCAGAATTTGTTGCGGCTGCAGCGAACCGGGTAGTGGCACTCCCCGATAAACCACCCCCACCGTGAGAGGCGTTATGGTACCATAGAGCCCAACTTCGGCCCGTTGAGAGCCGCCCTGGCGGGTGTAGCTGCCGGTGGGGGAGAGGCTGATTTCGCGGTACACTTGTTTCTCGGTCTTTTGCACGAAGTAATGCTTGACGCCCCCGTTAAAGTTCAAGCGCAGAGGAAGTTTCGTTTGGGTGGCAAACCCCAGATCCGGCTGATTGACGTGGTGGGCCGCCGCGCCCACCCAGAAATTATCGTTGTACACCAGCAGGCCCGGGCTTATGGTAAGGTAATTCACCGGCTTGAAATCGAACCGCTCAGCCGACTGCCCGCTGACGCTTCCATCGTCGGACAGCTGGTCGCCGAAGATGAGGTTGCCGTAGCTGATGCGCTGGTTGCCGTAGCCGGCCTGCAGGGCTCCGCTCAGACTCAGCTGCTCGGTGAGGCGGGCGTGGTAGGCGTAGATTCCGCTGACTTCGAGCCGGGTGTAGCCGATTTCCCCGGCCCGGTCAGCATTGAGCAGCAGGCCCACGGCACTGCGCTGGTCGGCGAAGCGGTAGTCGGCTGCCAGCTGGCTGGTCTGGAACGTGCCGGCCAGGGTGGGAAACTGGTTGCGGTAGCTAAGCGTGAGGCTGTAGTCGTCGAGCAGGCCGGCGAAGGCGGGGTTGGTGTGCAGACGGGTGGCGTAGGGCTGGGCAAAGTATAAGTCCTGGGCCTGCGCAGCCGGCGGCCGGGCCCCGCCCAGCCCGGCGACCAGCCCCACGAGGGCCAACCGCCGACTCCGCCGGGTCAGGCATCGGGAAAGTATAACAGGAACAGACACGTACGGAGGCATAGGCTGATTCACTAACGCGGTTGACCGGGCGTTTGGTACGTTGGCGGCAACCAGCACCAGAGGTAAACGGCAGCCTTCTCTTCTATTCTAAACTACCCGCGGCCTTTCGGCAGCTAAGATAACAGTACATCACTACCATCCGGGGCGTTGTACGAGCGGGCTGGTGGTGCTGCCCCCGATATCTATTCTACTTTTGCCGGGCTGCCAGACCGTGGTAGTCACGCTTCAGAATTCGACTTTCCTCTTCGCCTTACCTTTTACTACGATGCGCAAATTCTTCCTGGGTCTGCTGATTTTTCTGGTGGTGCTGGTCGCGGCCGTGGCCTTGACTCCTGTTCTGTTCAAGGACAAGATCAAGCAGACGCTCGACCGGCAGCTGGCCCAGCGCGTGGCCGCCAGGGTGGAGTACGACCCCGGCAAAGTCAGCCTGAGCCTGTTCCGCACTTTCCCCGATCTGGCGCTGAGCATCGACGAGCTGCGCGTTATCGGCGTCGACTCTTTTTCCCGCGACACGCTGGCTTACCTGCCTTCCTTGCGGGTGGGGATGGATCTGATGAGCGTGATCCGGGGCGAGCAGATCCGGATCAAGTCCATTGAGCTCGACCAGCCCGACCTAAGTATCAAAGTGCTTAAAAGCGGGCGGGCCAACTGGGACATCATGATTTCGGACTCGGCGGCCGCGGCCAGGGGCCAGGATACGAGTCAGGTAAGTCTGGCCATCAAGGGCTGGGAAATCAAGAACGGCCGGCTGCGCTACGACGACCGCACCATCCCGTTTGCCATGCAGGCCCGGGGCGTAAACCACACCGGCTCCGGCGACTTTGCGCAGAACATCTTCGACATGGTGAGCCAGACCACGGCCGAGAGCTTCACCATGAACTACGCCGGCGTGGACTACATCAGCAACAAGAAGCTGGACGCGGCCGTGACGGTGGCCATGAACCTGGAGAAGATGCTCTTCACCTTTAAAGACAACCAGGTGAAGCTGAACGACTTTCCGGCGTCTTTCCAGGGTACGATTGGCCTGCCCAACGCGACCGACATCACTTACGACCTGACCTTCAAGGCCCTTGAAACCGACTTCAAAACCATCCTGAGCCTGGTGCCCGGCGTGTATACCGCGCAGTTCAAAGACGTGGAAGCCGACGGAAAAGTGGCCTTCGACGGCTACCTGAAAGGCGTGCAGAACGAGCTGCGCATGCCCGGTTATGGCGTGAACCTGCAGATTAGCAACGGCATGTTCCACTACCCGCAGCTGCCCCGGGCCGCCCGCAACATCAATGTAGACCTGAACGTGGACAACCCCTCGGGCTTTACCAACAACGTGAAGGTGAACGTGAAGCGGTTTCACCTCGACCTGGGCAAGAACCCTATTGATGGCAACGTCTTCATCGACGGGCTGGAGCCGATGAAGGTGGACGGCCGGGTGAAGGCCAACGTGGACCTGGCCGAGATGATGACGGTGTATCCGGTGCCGGACATGGTGCTGCGCGGCCGGCTCTTCGTGGATGCCACGGCTAAGGGCATCTACTCCAAAACCCGGATGCCCGTGGTGAATGCCCGGCTGAACCTGACCAATGGTTACGTGAAGAGCAGGCTGTTCCCGGCGCCCATCGAAAACCTGACCCTGAATGGCACCGTGGTTAACACCACCGGCCAGGTCAACGACACCCGCATCGACATTCCGCAGTTCCGGATGCTGCTCGACGGCGAGCCGCTGGAAGGCCGGGTGGCGGTGCAGAACATCGATCAGCCCGTATTCGACGCCAACGTGAAAGGCATCGTCGACCTGACCAAAATCACCAGGATATTCCCGCTGGAAGGCATGACCGTGACGGGTCGCCTGAACGGCAACGTGGCCGCCCAGGGCCGCATGGCCGACATTGAAGCCGGGCGCTACCAGAGCGTGGTGGCCTCGGGCACGGTGAACGCGCAGAACGTAACCTATAAAAGCCCGGACCTGCCCCAGGGCATGAAGGTGACGAAGGCCACGGCCACGTTCAACAACGACCAGATCGTGCTCCGGAACCTGAGCGGCTTCGTGGGCTCCAGCGACATTGCCGCTTCGGGCACCATCAGCAACTACCTGGGCTACCTCTTCACCCCCGGCCAGCCCCTGCGGGGCACCTTGAGCGTGAATTCGCAGCGCTTCAACGTGAACGAGTGGATGGTGGATGAGGTGTCGGCCCGGCCCACGGCCGGGGCCACCGCGGCGGCCAAAGCTCCCGCCGCCGCTACCAAAGCCGACGGCGTACTGCAGATTCCGAAGTTCTTCGACCTGACCCTGAACAGCACCGTGGGCCAGGTGGTGTACGACAACCTGAAGCTCGACAACGTGAAGGGCATCGTGACCGTGCGCGATGAAACCGCCAGGCTCAGCAACCTGACCTTTAACACCCTCGGTGGGAATTTCGCTACCAATGGCTCCTACAGCAGCAGGAACCTGGCGCACCCCAGGTTCGACTTCGGACTCAACATCAGGAACCTGAACTTCCAGAACGCCTTCGCCGCCTTCAACTCCATCAAGACCCTGGTGCCGCTGGCCGACAACCTGGAAGGCGTGTTCTCCACCAACTTCACCGTGAGCGGCGAAATGGGTCCCGACATGATGCCAAACTACAGCACCCTCACCGGCAAGGGCCTGTTTGAGGTGGTGCGGGCCGTGGTGGGCAACTCGCCGGTACTCAACAAAATCAGCACCCTCACCCAGTTTCAGGAGCTGAAGAGCTTTGTGGTCAACAACAAGGACGTGGCCGCCGAAATCATCAATGGCAACTTCATCGTGAAGCCTTTCGACCTGACGGTGGGTCAGATCAAAATGACCGTGGGCGGCTCGAACAACATCAGCAGCGGCGGCCTGGAATACGTGACGGCCCTCGACGTGCCCACCGGCAAAGTGGGCAGCGCGCTGAACAGCAAGCTCACCCAGCTCACCGGCGTGCAGAACATCAAGGGCACGGAGCGGGTGATGCTGGGCCTCAACATCGGCGGTACGGTAACCAACCCGCAGGTGAAGCTGACTTCCGGCGGGGCAAAAACCCAGGCCAAGGACCTGGCCAAAAGTCTGGTGCAGCGCGTAGTCCAGAGCAAGGTAGATGACGCTAAGCTTAAACTCGCGGCCAGGTCGCAGGTGGCCCAGGACAGCCTGAAGGGCGAATTGCAGCGCCAGCAGCAGGAGCTGGCCGGCAAAGCCCAGCTGGAAATCGAAAAGCGCCGTCTCGAAGCCCAGGCGAAATTGAAAGCCCAGGCCACCCAGGGCTTGAACAACCTGTTTGGCGGTAAGAAAAAGGCCCCTGTCAAAACGCCGGAGCCGACGCCGACCGACAGCACAAAATCCGGGCAATAGAACTTAATAAAGTAAATCAGCCAAAAAGTGGCCGAATAATTGCTCAAAACGAAGAGGCCGGGCTTAGGCCTGAGCCCTGCCTCTTCGTTTTTCACCACTTTCTAATTTTTCCTTCGGATGAAACTCAACCACTTCCTCTCTTTTGCCGCGCTAACCGCCCTGGCTCTTACTGGGTGTAGTAAAGACCCTGAATCCGACAACACCGCCAAGCTGGAAGTGCGCCTCACTGATGCGCCCGGTGACTTTCGGGCCGTGTCGCTGGACGTTCGCCAGATTGAAGTGCATCTGAAAGACGAGAAGGAGCCTGATGGCTGGCAGTTCCTGACGTTCAACCCGCAAATGGTTAACATTCTGGACTACGTCAACGGCAAGTCGGCACTGCTGGTCAGCACGGATTTTGCCCCCGGCGACATCAAGGAAATCCGTCTGATTTTGGGTCCCAACAGCACCGTGACGGGTACCGACGGCTTCGTCTACGACCTGAAAACCCCCAGTGGCGAGTCGTCCGGCGTGAAGCTGAAGCTGGATAAGGTAACGTTGCGTCAGAACGAAACCTTCCAGCTCCTGCTCGATTTCGATGTGGCCAGGTCCATCAAGGAGCGCGGCAACTGGGACAAGAACAAGAAGAAGCAAGAGCGCTACATCCTGAAGCCGGTTATCCGCTTAGTGGCCCAGGCGTTGTCGGGCGGCCTGCGCGGCACCGTGATGCCGGCCGCCGCCCTGCCGCAGATTCTGGCCATCCGCTCGTCGCTGACGCCCGCGGATACGTTCAGCACCGCCGCCGACGCCAGTGGGGCTTTCCGCCTGTTGGGGCTGCCTTCCGGCACGTACCGGGTCGAACTATACCCCACAACTACGGCACCGGCAAATGAGCCGGCTTACCGCAATGCGGTGCGCGCCGGCCTGGTTGTAACCAGCAACCAGGAAACGGTGCTGGCCCCGGTTTCTTTGAATTAATTCTTCTTGATTGTCTGCCAGCCAGAGATTCCCGTTCGTGTACGGGCGTCTCTGGCTATTTTTTAATCCAAACGGAATCATATAACCACGGAGAAATATTACCTTTGATAGCCTCATATAGCCCTGATCACTAGAAGGCTAACCGAAAATATTTTTCCCTAAGATTATTGATTGTTGGTAGGAATTTTCTAAGTTTGGATTGTCAAATTCTCGTCTTTCTCACCTTTGCACACTTTACATGAAAAATCACTTACTCTTGTCCGGCTTGCTAGCAAGCAGTTTGTTTTTTGTAGGCTGCCAAGATGCCCTGCAGGATGTAACCGTTCAGACTCAGACGGCGGCTTCCGACGCCAAGAAGAAAATCGAGACTTATCAGGCGGTAAACATTGACCTGCTCCGGGTAGAAGTAAGTCAGGCTGATGAGGAAAACGGCAATTGGACGTCGCTAACGGATGTATCGCCGGGAATGCGCAACCTGCTCCAGACGGGCAACGCCTCCACCCCGCTATTTACCAGCTCGCAATTTCAGGCCGGTACCCTGAAGCAGGCCCGGTTGGTTCTAGGTCCCAACAGCACCATACTGCTCTCTGATGGCCGCCTGCTGGCATTGGATACGCCCAGCGGTCAGACTTCCGGTTTAAAAGTGAAAGTAAATGCGCCGGTACTGGGCAACCAGGCCCAGTCCGTGCTGGTCACCATCGACCCCAACTGGCAGGTAGTAGCCCGCGGAAATGGCACCTATGGCCTCAAGCCGGTACTACAGGGTACCATTGCGACGGGGAATCCGTCAGGCGGCGGGTGATGGGATTATGCAATCCGGTACTACAAGGTGCCGTTGCGACGCCCCCAATCAGCAATGGATAGACCAAGCGAAGCAGCCAGCACTGAACGAGCAGAACCCTGGCCCGGCAACATCGGTCAGGCTTGCTTCCGGCAACACCTTCAGCTTACTGTGAGCTTAACTGCACACATCGGACCTACCTCCTACCAGAAAGGGCTTCTCCAAATGGGGAAGCCCTTTCTGGTAGGAGGCAAAGTAGCGTAGCTGAGTAGATACAGGCACAAACACCGGTCACCACGCACCCGGGCTTCCTACTCCGTTGCGGCCAGCACCTGCACCAGCCCCAGCAACTCATCCTGGATAGTTTGGGTTTTATCCTTGGCATACCAGCCGTGAACCTGCTCGGCATACTCCTCGTGGGTGGCGCCCTGCGCTTTCAGGTCGAGCAGCAGCTGTTGGGCGGGCACCGGGCGCGGGCCCCATTGGGCTATTTCCAGCAGTGTATCGGGGTTTAGCACGACCAGCTTGGGAACAGAGCGGGCCCCGTTGGTGAGGTAGCGGTCCATCAGGACCGGGTGCTCGTCGCGCAACACGTAATGGGTAGTGATTTTTCCGCCCGACGCCTGGGCCAGGGCTTCCAGCACCGGCACAATCTGGGAGGCGTCGCCGCACCAGCCTTCGGTGATGATGAGCCACGCGTAGCGCTGCTGCAGACCGTCCAGCGCCGCTTGCAGGGCGGGGAGCAGGTGAATTGTTTTGTCGAGCCGACGCATGCGCTGCACGTTCAGGCGGGTGTAGTTGGTCAGCAACTCCGACTGCTGCGGGCCGGTGGTCATATCCTGAGCCAGCAGGTCGTCGATGAGCTGACGGTACGCCGGGTAGGAATAGGCCGCCGCCAGCTGCGCGGCGGAGATAACGGGAACGGGGCTGGAAGATGACATGGGGCTAAAAAATGGTGGGAGTTCAGAGCCCTGTTAACCCCAAAAACCCCGGCCGGGTTGTGCCCGTCGGGGTTTCAGAGTAGGCTCGCTCCGATGCTTACAGGCTCACCGCCTCCTGGCCGGCCGCCGACAGCTCACGGCAGTAGGTGATGTAATCGGTGTTGACCGGCTCCAGCCCCTGCTCCCGCAGCTGGATGGCGACCTGACCCCGGTGGTAGTTGGCGTGAATGGGCAGGTGGGTGAAAATATCGGATACCTGGCTCGTAAAGGCTTCGCCTACCGAGTTGGTATAGCTGATCAGGCGGTGCAGTTCGTTTTCATCCGCCTCAATGGCCATCCGATACACCCGCCCCGTCGACTGCTCGTGCCAGTAGCGCAAACCCGCCAGGTCGTGTTCCTGCCATACTTTCACCGGGCTGGGCGTGTTGGTCAGGCGGCCAATCCAGATGGACTGGGCATTGAGCACGTGGCTGAACAGGCGCAGGACGTTGGCCGGAATAGGAGCCCCGCCGGCTTCCAGGCCGTCGAAGTGCTGGAGCAGCGTATCGTTGGCCCACACGTTGTAGGCCCCCAGTTTTTCAATCGTGTTAATCATTACTTGGGTATTCGGGTTTCAAGTCGTAGAAAGCGTTAGCGCGGATTCGGACGGGAAAATCGGGAGTATAACCGCGCAACGGCCGGATCTTCTACCGCGGGTCTTGCCAGACCAGCATTTCGCCGGTTCTTTTCTTAATAAAGTCCGCGCAGTTCCCGTCGCCGCGGCCGGTGATACCACCGTCGGGGTGGCAGAGCACTTTGCCCTTGCGGTCATACACCGTGCTGAACTGGTCGCAACAGGGGGCCGTTTCGAAATATACCACCTGGTTGTTGTACTGGTAGCGGTAGACGTGAACCGGTGGGTTTTGCTTCCGCTCGGTCAGGTGGTTCTGGATGCGGGTTTGCAGCCAGCCGGGTCGGGCCGTGGTATCGAACGTGGTGGCGCGGTTACGGGTCAGATTAGTCGTGTTGGCGCTGGTGGGGTTGGGCGTATGGGTACCACTCACGCTGCCGGTTACCGGCGGGTCGGTGGGCGTCGTCACCGCCACGTTGCGCTGACAGGCACCCGCAAGCAGCAGAGCAGCCGAGAAAAAGGCGAAAAACGGGGCAGAACTCATGAGGTCAGAGGTGAGAGGTCGATTAACAATTAACAATGAGCAATTAACAGTGACTCCATCGGAACCGGGAGCCGCTGGTCGTTGCTCAATCAGTTTACGCCGGGCCAAACCAATTGTTCCTGACGGGTCACGTTCCTCATTGGCAATTGTTCATTACTAATTGATCATTGCAACCAGCGGCGGGCCGAAGACCAGCAGCCCTACGACCAGCGCCGCCAGGGCCACGACCAGCACGGCCCCGGCCGCTACGTCCTTAGCCCGGCCGGCCAGCGGATGATACTCCGGCGACACCAGATCCGTCAGCGCCTCCAGGGCCGTGTTGAGCAGCTCCGCTGACCACACCGCGCCAATGGCCAGCGCTACCAGCGCCCACTCCAGCCGGGAAATGCGCAGGTAAAACCCCAGCCCTACCGCCGCCACCGTCGCCCCGGCATGGAAGCGCAGATGCACTTCCGAACGCAGGGCCGCCGCCACGCCCCGAAAGGCATGGCCGAAGCTGGCGACGCGGCGGCGCAGCGGGCTGGACTGGGGAGCAGGCTCAGCCACGGGCGTCGAATTCGCGGAACACGCTCAGAAGCAGCCCGTCCCATTCCGGTTTCAGCATACCGAAGTACACCGAGTCGCGGCGCCGCCCGCCCTGGGTGAGGCAGTGGCTGCGCAGGGTGCCTTCCTCCGTGGCCCCCATGCGCTGCAGGGCCTCGCGCGACTGCCAGTTGCGGGCGTCGGTTTTGAGCTCTACCCGCTCGCAGCCCAGCTCGCCAAACGCGTACTGGAGCAGCAGGTGCTTGGCCGCCCGGTTGAGGCCGGGGCGTTGAAAATCCCGGCTAATCCACGTCCCGCCGGTTTCCAGGCGCTTATCTTCCACAGCGAAGCTGCCGTAGCTGGTGCTGCCCACCACCCGGCCCGAGGCCCGGTCGATGATGGCGAAGGGATACCGCACCCCTTTTTCCCGGGCCTGCCCCGCCTCCGTCAGATAGGCCGCCAGGCCCACCGCGTCGCCGGGGGAAGGCGTGATGGTATAGCGCCAGATTTCCGGATCGAAAATGACGGCCTGCCGATCTTCGAAGTCCGTTGGGGCCAGCGGCCGCAGCCGCACGCGGCTGTTTTTGAGGGTAATGCAGCGGGAACAGTCCATTAGGAGCGGGAAGGTAAAGGGGCGGCGGTCAGGCTGAGCTGGTCGAAGCATCTCGCGGGGCGGTGTCAGGTTGCTAATCCCACAGCAGCACGCGAGATGCTTCGACCAGCTCAGCATGACGACCCGGTGAGGTAGCCGCTCAACTACTTCTTAATCTCCCCTACCATGTCCTCGGGCTTCAGCCACTCGTCGAACTCGGCTTCGGTGAGGTAGCCGAGCTGCAAGGCCGTTTCCTTCAGCGTGCTACCGTTTTTGTGGGCGGTCTGGGCTATTTCGGCGGCTTTGTAGTAGCCGATGTGGGGGTTCAGGGCCGTGACCAGCATCAGCGACGAATCGACGTGCTTCCGGATGTTGGCTTCGATAGGCTGAATACCCTCGGCGCACCGGTCGTTGAACGACACGCACACGTCGCCGATGAGGCGGGCCGAGTGCAGGAAGTTGTAGATCATCATCGGCTTGAACACGTTCAGCTCGAAGTGGCCGTTCATGCCACCGATGTTGATGGCCACGTCGTTGCCCATCACCTGGGCCGCTACCATCGTCATGGCCTCGCACTGGGTGGGGTTCACCTTGCCGGGCATGATGCTGGATCCGGGCTCATTATCGGGGATGTGCAGCTCGCCGATGCCGGCGCGGGGCCCCGAGGCCAGCAGGCGGATGTCGTTGGCAATCTTCATCAGCGAGGCCGCCACCGTTTTCAGGGCCCCGTGCGACTCTACAATAGCATCGTGGGCGGCCAGGGCCTCAAACTTGTTTTCGGCCGTGATGAAGGGCAGGCCCGTCAGGTCGGCAATGTGCCGGGCGACGTTTTCGGAGTAGCCGGGCGGGGTGTTGATGCCCGTGCCCACGGCGGTGCCGCCCAGGGCCAGCTCGCTCAGGTGGGCCAGCGTGTTGTGGATGGCGCGCAGGCCGTGGTCAAGCTGCGACACGTAGCCCGAAAACTCCTGCCCTACCGTCAGCGGCGTGGCGTCCATGAGGTGGGTGCGGCCAATCTTGACCACGTGCATGAACTCCGCGCTCTTGCGCCGGAGCGTGTCGCGCAGCTTCTCGAGGCCGGGAATGGTCACTTCCACCAGCGTTTTGTAGGCCGCGATGTGCATGGCCGTGGGGAAGGTATCGTTGGAGCTCTGGCTCTTGTTTACGTCGTCGTTGGGGGCCAGCACCTTCTTCTCATCGCTCAGCTTGCCGCCCTGCAACACGTGGCCGCGGTAGGCTACTACCTCGTTCACGTTCATGTTGCTCTGGGTGCCCGAGCCGGTTTGCCACACTACCAGCGGAAACTCCTGGTCCAGCTTGCCTTCCAGAATCTCGTCGCATACGCGCCCGATCAGCTCAGCTTTTTCGGCCGTCAGAATGCCGGCGTCGCGGTTGGTGAGGGCGGCAGCTTTCTTCAGATAAGCAAAGGCGCGGATGATTTCCTTAGGCATCCGGTTGATATCCCGGGCAATCTGGAAGTTATCGATGCTGCGCTGGGTCTGAGCGCCGAAGTAGGCGTCGGCCGGCACCTGCACGGTGCCCATGGTGTCTTTCTCGGTGCGAAACTGCGTCATGCTTCTGGGAAGGGAGAAGAGAATAAGGTAACAGGAACGGGGGCCGCAAGCCGGCACGCCCCAAAAGTACGCAACTACACCCCGTACGCCAGAGCTACCCCAAAATTCTGCGACATCCCCGGCCAGAGCCGCCCCGTATAGCCCCTTACCTCACCACCTCCGCCCGACCATGAAAAAGACCTTCGAAGACGAATCCGACGCCCTGTCAACCCGGCCCGACCAGCCCACTACCGCCCAGCCGGCTACCACCACCGCGCCGGCGGCCGACGCCCCCGCGGTGCCCAATGCCGGCAACGGCGCCCCCGACTACAGCCAGGTTCAGCTGAACACTCAGCCCGACCTGCCCCGCGACGTGGCGCCCGGCGGTAGCGCCACCGAGCCCGAAAGTGGCGGGGGCTACAGCGGCTAACGTAGGTTGTGCCAACAGCAGAAAAGCCGCCCGGTACCGGGCGGCTTTTCTGCTGTTGGCACAACCTCCTAAGGACGGGGGCTAGTGGTCTACCAGCATCCATCGACCAAACCGCCTAAAGCCCGGACGAAGGCTTGGGCCTGGCTAGTGAAACCACTGGCTCCCATTCTCTACCAGCCCATTCCGGCCGGGGCAGGAGGCTGGCTCCATCAACGAGCCCGGTGTTCCTGGCGTCTGCCGTTTCCGTCCGGGAGTAGCGCCTAGAAGCTGATGCTGATTTCCACTACCTGGTCGGCCCGGCGGCCGTTGGCTACTCCGGCCTGCCAGGCGGGGCCTTCACAGATCAGGCGGATGGCTTCGGCATCATAGTCGGCCCGCATGCCTTTCACCACCCGGAAGTTTTCCAGCTTGCCCGCCGCCGTCACCGTGAACTTCAGCCGCACCGCTCCCGGTAGCTGTCGGGCGGGGGACTCGGGAATAAATTTGTTTTCGCGGTTCAGGTACTCGCGCAGGGCCCGGTAGCCGCTCACCGGCTGCGGGCTGATGGTAAGGGCCGGGGGCAGGTTGGCTTTGCGGGCGGCTCCTTCCCCGGCCAGCGGCTTAGCCCTGGCGGCCGATACTACGGCGGTGTCGGCCGGAACAGGACTAGCCGGGCTCGCCCCCATATCGGCGGTCGGTGCCGCTGCCGGCGCTACTGTATTGGCGTCCGGGGCTGGCTGTCCGGCCCCGATCATAGCTGTTGCTGCCGCCGACTGATCCGGTGCTGTAACCGGAGCGGAGCGAGTTGGGCGCTTGGCTGCCACCGCCCGCTGCCGACCAACCCGTCGGGCTGCTACCGGGGCCGAAGCCCCGGTAGGCCGGTCAGGCGGGGTTAGTTCGGCTGAAGCAGCGGTGGCTGCCGCCTGGTTCGCTTCCACCGCTACGGGAGCCGACATCTTTGGCGCGACGCGACGCGGGGCCGCGGGCCTTGTCAGCGCTACTTGCTTACTCCCGACTAGCTCAGGGGTCGGCCGCAGGCCAAACCAGGCCATGGTGCTGAGCCCCAACAAAACCAGCACCGCGGCCATAGCCCGCCAGGCAATTACCTTGTCCCGGGGCGCGGCTTCCTGCGCGAGGCGCTGGTGCAGGCGCGTGCGCAGCGTGGCCAGGGCGGCATCGGTGGTAGCGAGGTCGGAAACGGCGAGGCCCTCGAGTACCTCAGCACAGCGGGAGCAGCTTTGGGCGTGGGCTTCGATGCGGTGCTGCCCGGCGGCCGGCAGCGTGCCGGCCACGTACTCCCGCAACACGGACAGCGGCAGGTGCCCGGCCGCATCGGCGGCAGGTAGCAAAGGCACGGGAGGCTGATTAGCGGCTGGCATTCGGGTTGGGAGCTGAGTCGAGGTGGCGTTTGAGGTTGCGGCGGCCGTTTTGCAGGTGGCTTTTCACGAGGCTGGGGTCGAAACCGGTTTCCCGGGCAATATCCCGGTAGCATTTTTTTTCGAGGTAGAATAGCTCCAGGCAGCGACGCTGGGCGGCGGGCAGGTCGGCCATAGCCTGCTCCAGGGCCTGCAAACGCGCTTCCGTGAGTTCCTGATCGGCGGCATCATCGGTCAGATGCGCGGGGCCTACCCATTCCACACCGGCGGCGGCGGGGAAATGCACTATCAGCGGGCCACTTTCCGGCCCGGCCCGCTGCCGGGCCCGCAGAATCATCAGGCAATGGTTGCGGGTGGTGGCGTGCAGCCAGGCCGGGAAGTTGTCGACCTCGTGGCGGCGCAGAGTGTCGAGCAACTTTTCGAACAGCTGCATCACGGCATCCTGGGCGTCTTCGTCGGGGCGCAGGTACTTGCGGCAGATGGCAAACACCGTGGGCATGTGCCGCTCGTAGAGCACGCCCAGGTCGGCCACCGCGCCCAGCTGGCGGTAGCGCGTGAGCAGCTCCGCATCGGAAAGCTCGGTGGGCGACGGAGGGCGGCGGTTGAAAAACATGAGCACGGGGCAGAGTCGAAATGTACGCATTTGACTGGGCCAACGCCCCAGGATCAAAGCAGCAATGCCCGTTTCCAAAGCCCATAGCGCGCTCAGGTCCCACGTCAGCTCCGTTCCTACCAACGCTGAAACCGGCCGGGGACAAAATATTTTCAACCGGTCTTGTGGAATGCAGCTGCCGGGGGCATCAGGCTTGTGCAACTCCGCCTCCTTCCCTGGGATCAGGCAAGAAACTATTTACCTCAGCGTTACCCCGGTCGCTACCGCCCGGCGGCTCACCAGCCGGCGCCCCCGGGGTCAGCCGGTTAGTCCATCGGCGGGGAGGCTGCGGATCGAGAGAAACCACCCGGCGCGGGCTGTTGCAGCAGCCGCGGCGACTGGCTCCGCACCTCCCCGCCCTGGCCCGGGCCACCGGACTATCAGGCATCTCTGGCTCTGATTCTGCTATTCCCCTCCTCTGTCTCCTGCCGTGCTATGCGTACTGCTTCCCTTCAAATTCCCACGCCCTGCGCCGAATCGTGGCCGGCCATGACGCCCCAGGGCGCAGGCCGGCATTGCGCCAGCTGCCAGACGGTCGTTATTGACTTCTCCCGGAAAACCGACGCCGAGATTCTGGCGGTTCTCAGCACTTCGGCGGGCCGGGTGTGCGGCCGCTTTGGGGACCGACAGCTGAACCGTACCCTCCGCCACCCCGAAGCCAGCGGCCGGGCCGGCTGGTGGCGGGCGGCGGTAGCGGCTACCGTGGCCCTGCTGGGTCTGCGCGAGCTGGTTGCCCCGGCCCCGGCCCGCGCCCAGACCCTCACAACTCAGCCCCCGGGTTTTGGACGTCACTCGCCCGAGCCGGAATTTGTGGCGCCCAGGCCCGCGCCGCAGCCAGACGCCGTTAGAATGGGTAAGGTTTCGTCGGCAATGGCAGGCGGCCATATTTCGCGTACCCAGATCAGCGGCAAGATAATAGATGGGAAAACCGGGGAGGGACTGCCCGGAGTAACCGTGCTTCTGCAAGGAACGCAGCACGGCGTTTCCACCAGCTTCGATGGCAGCTTTACCCTATCAGTAGAAAAATCGGAGCGGCACTGCGCCATTATGGTCAGCTCCATTGGGTACATCACTACCAGTATTCCACAGCCTACCGATAATCAGCCAGTACAGGTTGGTTTGGCGCAGGATTACAAGGAGCTTAGCGGGTTGATAATAGTTAATTGGCCTATCTACACCCCCCGCGGCGTGTGGGGCCGGTTGCGCAGCATTCCGCACCACCTGGCCAACCTGGTCCGGTAGGGCCAAAGCAGAACGTATGGCGCGGTGGTGCCACGACTTTTTGGTCGTGGTACCACTATCGGGGCTGGTGCCCGCCAGTCGAATAACGATAAATACCCATCCGACCCACACTCGGCTGTCCTTTCCCGGCACAGCCAGTCGTTCAACGATAGTGGTACCACGACGGAAAAAGTCGTGGCACCACCCCCACGTCAGCCCGGCGAAATTTATTTTCCCGGACTAACGCTTGTTATCCAGCAATCCTTTTTGACCTTTGGCTCGTTAAACGCCTAAACTTCCGATGCGCACTTCCCCGGCCCAGTATTACTTCAACTACTACTTTTTCTACGCCACCGCGTAGAACCGAGGCCGTATGTAGCATCCCAAGCATACTTCGAAAGAGCCTCTCGTACCCCGGGAGGCTCTTTTTTTACCCTTTTACCCCAAGCCCAAATGTCCGCTCCGCGCTGCTTTTTTTACGGGTATTACTCCTTCTGCTATCAGCAGCAGCCGCGGCCCCATTGCTTTGCCTGACCACCTCAGGACTCCCAGCAAACTACCAGGGCCCCACACAACGGAGGCCCTTTTTTAATGCCCTTGTCCATTTTCAGTTATGTCATCTTCCGTCGCCATTCAGGGTTTTGCCGGCAGCTTCCACGAAATAGCGGCCCGCCACTACTTCGGCCCCGCCACCCGTACCGCGCCCTGCGCCACGTTTGGGGAAGTGGTGCGCCAGGTAGCCGAGGGCACGGCGGGCAGCGGACTAATGGCAATTGAAAACTCCATTGCCGGCAGCATTCTGCCTAATTACACCCTGCTGCGCCAGGCTGATCTGCGCGTCACCGGCGAAGTGTACCTGCACATCCGGCAGCATCTGCTGGCTTTGCCCGGCCAGCGCCTGGCCGATATTGAAGAAGTTCACTCCCACCCCATGGCCCTGCTCCAGTGCGCCGATTTTCTGAACCAGCAGCGGCACTGGCGGCTGATCGAAACGGAGGATACGGCCCTGAGTGCCCAGCGCATCCGGGAAGGTAACCGGGTCGGCATTGCCGCCGTGGCCGGGGCCCGGGCCGCCGAGCTGTTCGGCCTTGAGATTCTGGCGGCCGACATTCACGCCGAACAGCAGAACTACACCCGCTTCCTGGTGCTGGCCCGGCCCGAAAACGCCCGCGCCGAAGCCCGGCCCAACAAGGCGTCGCTCTACTTCCACACCGTCCACACCCAGGGCAGCCTGGCCCGGGTGCTGGTGGGCATTGCCGAGCAGGGCATCAACCTTTCCAAGCTGCAGTCGTGCCCCAAGCCCGGCGGCACCTGGCACTACTACTTCCACGCCGACCTCGAATTCGACGACCCCGCCCAGCTCGACGCCGCGCTGCGCACCCTGCAGCCCCTGACGGAAATGGTGCAGGTGCTGGGCCGCTACCGTAAGGGCGAAACGCATTAGGGGCAATTAACAATTATCAATGAGTAATTATTAATGAGCAATGCCCCATACGAACAACAAAAGCACCAGGCACCAAATCCTAAGCACCAGATCCTAAGACCCGATGAGCATTTCCGTAGCCAGCCGCCTGCAGCATACCAGTGAGTACTACTTCTCCCGCAAGCTGCGCGAAATAGACGAGCTCAATAAAGCCGGGGCCCGGGTGATTAACCTTGGCATCGGCAGCCCCGACCTGCCGCCGCACCCGAGCGTGGTAGCGGCCCTGACCACGGCGGCGCAGCTGCCCGATACCCACGCCTACCAGAACTACAAAGGAGTGCCGGCCCTGCGCCAGGCCATGACGGCCTGGTACCAGCGGCAGTACGGCGTGACGCTGGACGCTGACGCCGAAATTCTGCCCCTGCTCGGCTCCAAGGAAGGCATCATGCACGTGAGCATGACGTTTCTGGAAGCCGGCGACGAAGTGCTGATTCCCAACCCCGGCTACCCGGCCTACCGCGCCGCCGCCCAGCTCAGCGGCGCCACGCCCGTCGATTACGACCTGACGGCAGCCAACAACTGGCTGCCCGACCTCGACGCCCTGGCCCAACGGGACCTGAGCCGGATGAAGCTGATGTGGGTGAACTACCCGCACATGCCCACCGGCACGCCCGCCGAGCCGGCGTTCTTCGCCCGGCTGGTCGCCTTTGCCACGGCCCACGACATCCTGCTGGTCCACGACAACCCGTACAGCTTCATTCTGAACAACGACCCGCCGCAGAGCCTGCTGGCGGTGCCGGGCGCCCGGGAAGTTGTGCTGGAGCTGAACTCGCTGAGCAAGTCGCACAACATGGCGGGCTGGCGCGTGGGTATGCTGGCGGGCCGCGCCGACCTGTTGCAGGAGGTGCTGCGCTTCAAGAGCAACCTCGACTCGGGCATGTTCCTGCCGGTGCAGCGGGCCGCCGTGGCCGCGCTGGCGCTGGACGACACGTGGTACGCCGAGCTGAACGCGCACTACCGGGCCCGGCGGGAGCTGGTGTTTGAGCTGCTGGAAACCATCGGCTGTACCTTTGCCCGCCAGCAGGTCGGGCTGTTCGTCTGGGCCGCCATTCCAGCCGGCTACGCCGATGGCTACGCCCTGAGCGACGAGCTGCTGCATCAGGCCAAGGTATTCCTGACGCCCGGCGGCATCTTCGGCTCCAACGGCAACGGCTTCATCCGGGTGAGTCTGTGCCAGACGACGGAGGTGCTGGAGGCCGCGCTGGCGAGGATTAAGAGTCAGATTGTGAAGTTGTGAAGTTGTGGGCCATTGCCCTCCCCTGCCACCTACCCCTTCTCCAAATTCACAACTTCATCACTTCACCACTTCACCTATGGTTGTCACGATAATCGGCCTCGGCCTGATTGGCGGCTCCCTCGCCATCAGCCTGAAAGAAAAAGGCCTCGCCACGCACTGCATCGGCGTAGACCTCAGCGCGGAAAACCGGCAGAAAGCCCTGGCCCTGCACCTCGTGGATGAAGCCAGCGCCGACCTGGCCGCCGCCGTGCGCCGCGCCGACCTGGTGGTGGTGGCCGTACCCATGGATGCCATGCTCACCGTGCTGCCCCAGGTGCTCGACGTAGTGGACCGGCAAGTGGTCATCGACGTAGGCTCCACCAAATCGATGCTGCTGGCCCGGGTGGCCGACCACCCGCAGCGCGGCCGGTTCGTAGCCGTCCACCCGATGGCGGGAACCGAGTTTTCGGGCCCGGAAGCGGCGGTGGCGGAGCTATTCGACGATAAAACCCTGGTCATCTGCGACGCCGACCAGAGCGACGCCGACGCCGTGACCCAGGTGGAAGCGCTGTTCCGGCTGCTCAACATGCGCCTCGAATACCTCGATGCCGCCGCCCACGACCTGCACACGGCCTACGTATCGCACATTTCCCACATCACCTCCTTTGCCCTGGCCCTCACGGTGCTGAAAAAGGAAAAGGAGGAGCAGCAGATTTTCGCGCTGGCCAGCGGCGGCTTTGCCTCCACGGTGCGCCTGGCCAAAAGCTCACCGGATATGTGGGTACCAATTTTCCGCCAGAACCGCGTAAACGTCCTCGACGTGCTCGACGAACACATCAAGCAGCTCCAGCACCTGCGCCAGCTCATTCATGCCGAAGACTTCGCCGCCGTGTACCAGCAGATTGAGCAGGCTAACCTGATCGGTAAAATCCTGAAGTGACCACAACGAAATAATCAGGCCGTCATTCCGAGCGAAGTCGAGGAATCTCGCGTGCTGATGTCTGATTGCTAATCTAACGACACCACGCGAGATGCTTCGACTTCGCGGACGCTAGATCAAGCATGACGGACGAATTTTTCCAACCAACCCGCAAAACTCAAACCCCCAATACTCATGCAATCCGCCCTTTTCAACCGCCAGCCCGACGACAAACCCTACCTGATTGCCGGGCCCTGCTCGGCCGAAACCGAGGAGCAGGTCCTCGATACCTGCCAGCGCCTGGCCGCTACCGGCAAGGTGCAGGCCCTGCGCGCCGGCATCTGGAAACCCCGCACCAAGCCCGGCGGCTTCGAGGGCGTGGGCACCAAGGGCCTGCCCTGGCTCAAGAAAGCCAGCGAGCTGACCGGCCTGCCCATTGCCGTGGAAGTAGCTACGGCCAAGCACGTGGAAGACTGCCTGGCCTTTGGCGTCGATATTCTGTGGGTGGGTGCCCGCACCACCGGCAACCCGTTCTCGGTGCAGGAAATTGCCAACGTACTGCGCGGTGTGCAGGTGCCGGTGCTGGTCAAGAACCCCATTCACCCCGAGCTGGAGCTGTGGGTAGGCGCCGTGGAGCGGCTGCAAAAGGCCGGCCTGGAGCAGGTGGGGCTCATTCACCGGGGCTTCAGCTCCTACGGCAACACCGACTTCCGCAACGCGCCCATGTGGCACCTGCCCATCGAAATGAAGCGGCGCCACCCCGATATGCCGATGCTCTGCGACCCCAGCCACATCTGCGGCCGCCGCGACACGCTGTTCACCGTGGCCCAGCAGGCCCTGAACCTGGGCTTCGAGGGCAACATGATTGAAAGCCACCAGGACCCCGACGCCGCCTGGAGCGACGCCAAGCAGCAAATCACCCCGGAAGTGCTGCGCGACCTGATTGAGGGTCTGGTGTGGCGGCACGAAACCACCAACCAGCGCGAGTTTCTCACGGCCCTGTCGGGCCTGCGGGAGCAGATCAACCAGATTGACGCCGAAATTATCCAGCTGCTGGGCCGCCGCATGGGCGTGGCCGAGAAAATCGGGCAGTACAAAAAGGAAAACGACATTACCATTCTGCAAACCAGCCGCTGGAACGAGGTGCTGGAGCGCGCCCAGCGCCAGGGTTCCTCGGTGGGCCTCACCCACGGGTTCGTGGAGCAGTACCTGGCCGCCGTCCACCTGGAGTCCATCAACCGCCAGAACAGCGTGATGGAGCAGTAGGCCTTTTTATAACGCCGGTCGTGCTGTGTAGCTGTCATCCTGAGCGGCGCGCAGCAAAGCGAAGGACCTTCCTCTTTCACCCCGGCAACCTCATTTCAATGCCCACAGCCCTTTACCGTTGCAGGGGTAAAGGGCTGTGGGCATTGAAATAGCGTCTCTGCTTAACTGAAGAGGAAGGTCCTTCGCTTTGCTGCGCGCCGCTCAGGAAGACCGACACAAAGGATGACCGACACACAGGAGGATAGAACGAATGTGCTCCCGGTTGCCCGTTTGTAAGGTTTGGCCGTACTTAGCCGCATGCTCTTCTTTACCGTTATGAAGCCCGTGGTGCAGGTGGCGCTGCGCGTGTTCTTCCGCCGCCTCGAAATCCGCCACCGCGAGCGGCTGGATCTGCCCGGGCCGCTGCTGCTGGTATCGAACCACCCCAACACGCTGATGGACCCGCTGGTAGTGGCGGCCAACCGGCGCGCGCCCATTGCCTTTCTGGCGAAGAGCACCTTTTTCAAGAACCCGGTTTCGCGGGCCATCTTCACCTCCGGCAACTGCATCCCGATCTACCGCCGCCAGGATGCCGAAAGCGACGCCACCGTGACGCCCGAGGAGCTGGCCCGGCGCAATGAGGCCGCCTTCGGGCAGTGCTACGACTATTTCGACCAGGGCGGCAGCATCCAGATTTTCCCCGAGGGCACCAGCGTGAGCGAGCGGCGGCTGCGTCCCCTCAAAACCGGGGCGGCCCGCATTACCCTGGGCGCCGAAGCCCGCCACGACTTTCAGCTGGGCCTGCGCATTCTGCCCATCGGCATCAACTATTTCGACCCCAGCCGCTTCCGCTCCGACGTGTTCGTGAACGTGGGCCAGCCCATTGTGGTAGCCGACTACGCCGCCGCCTACCGCGCCGACCCCGAAGCTGCCACCGACGCTCTGACCGAGGAAATCCGGCGGCGGCTCGAGCAGCGCCTCGTCATCACCCGCGACGCGGCCGAGGACGAGCTGGTGCTGCAGGTGGAGCGCACCTTCGGTGAGCACCTCATTCCCGACGACGAGGAAACGCTCTACGACAACTTTCAGCTGAGCCGGACCCTGCTCGAAGCGGTGCTCTACTTTGAGCAGCACGCCCCCGTCCGCCTTACTGAGCTGCGCGGCAAGCTCAACAACTATCTGCTCGACCTCGACCGCCTGCGCCTGACCGACAAAGACCTGGAATCGGGCCAGGGCCCGGGCCACCGCTGGACGCGGGCCACGGTATCGGGAATCAACCTGGGGCTGGGCTTTCCGCTGTATCTGTATGGCTTGGTCAACAACTATATTCCCTACATTCTGCCCTCCCTCATTGCCCGGCGCGCCACCAAAGACCTGGAGTTCGTGGCCCCCATTATGATGGTGACCGGCATGCTGACCTTCGGCTTCTGGTATGCCGTGCAGATCGGGCTGGTCCACCATTTCACCCAAAGCTGGGGCTGGACGGCACTATATGCGCTGAGTCTGGCGCCGGCGGGCTTCTACGCCCTGAGCTACTGGAACAACCTGGCCGCCCGCCTGCGCCGGCTGCGGGCGCTGAAGCTGCTGCGCACCGAGCAGCCTGCCATGGAAGGCCTGCTGCGCCAGCGCCACGATATTCTGCTTTTGCTCAGCGAGTTACGGGAGGCCTACCGGGTGGGCCTACCGGGCCTTATCCCCAACCCCTCTCCCGGGGAGAGGGGAGCCTGATGGCACAAACGGGCAAAAGCCCCTGCTTTGCCGCTCTTGTCCTTACCCAAAACTCAAAAGCCCTTCCGGCCAGGTAGCTGGCAGGGCTTTTTGTATGATTTCATCCCCGGTTTATTTCTTGTTAGGCAGCGCTAATTGCTAGCAAACACCCTTTTAGGCCCTGGAGGAAGCTGGAAAAAGATTTGGGGAAGGACAGGCCGGTAAGGGCTGGGGCTTTTGAGATGGAGCGTCCTGCTGCTATTGCAAGCTCAAAAGCTCGTTTGCTGGGATATGCAGCTCAGTGTGCATCTTTTTAACCAGTTCCAAGCTAGGAGTCCGTTTACCGCACAAGATTTCGCTTAAGCGTGATTCAGGGATACCCAGAATTACAGCCAGTTGTTTTTGCTTTAGGCGATGCTTGAACATTTCAAGTTCCAAGCGGCCAGCGTACGAAGTTGGAAAAGCAGGTTCGTGGCCCTGGGCATTTTCGTACCCGTCAATTGCATTGCGCAGTTCAATCAGACGCAGCATGTTTTCCTTTTGGCCGGCAAGAGCAAGTTGCTCAAACTCGGCAAGGGCAACATTGTAGTCGGAGGTGGAGGCGATGTTCATTTTTCCTTTGTTACGTGTTGGGAAGATTTCGGGAAGCAAAGCAAGCAGGCCAGTGAGTGGCCTATAGGGTGGGGAGCCGGGGGCGGAGTTTATCGTATTCGGGATGGGTCATGATTCTGCGAATAAAGATGGTTCGCACATCAAAAAACACCATAGCCAGCACTCGAAAGCTTTTGACGTTGAACACAAACCGGTCATTGCCGATATAGTCCGCATCGGGCATATCCTCTCGCAGTGCATTGAAGTCTTTCCAGTCGGCCAGCTTGACGATGTGATACCAAGTATTCAATGGCTCAGTGGAGGCGGCGTGCTTCAGGGCAAATTAATTGATTGCTGTTTTGGACAGGGTTACCATAGCTCAAAGGCAGATAAGTAGGTGGCGAAAATCGTTTTGCATTAAAAAGAACGTCATGCTGAGCTTGTCGAAGCATCTCTACCGCACACTAAACCAATCGTTTAACGACTAGTTAGAGATGCTTCGACAAGCTCAGCATGACGTTCCAAATAGGTCAAACTAATTCTTGTTGGGTACTTAAGGCTATTACATAATCTGTAATTTTATTACAAATTATGTAATAATAAGGTTTCTAGGAAGTAAAAAAAGCCCCGCCTCAGTTTCTTGTTCTTACCCAAAACTCAAAAGCCCTTCCGGCCAAGTGGCTGGAAGGGCTTTTTGTATGATTTCATTCCCGGTTTATTTCTTGTTAGGCAGCGCTAATCGCTAGCAAACACCCTTTTAGGCCCTGGAGGAAGCTGGAAAAAGATTTGGGGAAAGACAGGCAGCTGGTGGCTTTTGGGTTCTTCCGAATTCAACAAAGTTCTCTCGTCGGTAGCAGCTTGGGCGAGAGCCGACGTTGCGCTGCAAATCGTCTGCCTCCCCTCTCCTCGCGATAATGCGGATAAAGCATTTGCGGGCCGGGAATGAGGCCAATCGGCTAAAAATCGGCTTTTACACCGATGGCCAGCGTCAGCACCTGCCCAAAGCTGAGGCCTTTTCTGTTCTGGGCGTAGCTGATCAGGTACAGATCGTTGGAACCCAGCTCGTAGTAGAGCGATACGGCCTTGGGGGCGGAGCCATTGCGCCCCGGCCGCAGGTACGACAGGCGGCTGCCCGCCAGCGGACCGTAGCGCGTATCGGTCGAAAACCAGTAGTAGTCCTTCGTGTACTGCCCGCGCTCCTCATCGTTGAGGGTCCCGTGGGTATAGCTCAGATAGGCTCCTACCGTCAGCGGCTTAACCTGCCACTGGTCGGTGATGCGGAGGGTGAAGGGCGAATACAGCAGCTTGACCGAGGCCAGCGACAGCGTGGAGCCGGCAAAGCGCTTGGGCACGTAGCCCAGCAGGATGTCGGTTTCTACCTTATTGTTGGCATAGCTGTAGCCCGCGCCAACGGCAACCATGCCGAGGCCGCCGCCGGTTTGCACCATCAGATGGCGCGGCCGATACCAGGGGTGGGCGGCTTTAGCCTTGGGCGCCGGGGCCACCTCCGGATCAGAGGCCTGCGCGGCAGGAGCCGACAGCAGCGTGACGACGGCAGCGCAAAGAAGGGGTAAAGACCGTAGCATTAGAATTTCACTTGTTTGAGGCGGAACTCCTTATCACCCCAGACGGTCATCACCACGTAGGCCCGCTCCGAAAAGGCGTAGGAATTGATGTAAGTGACGCCGTCGTTGAAAGGCTGGCCGATGCTGAAGCTGTGGCGGTGGCCATTCATCTCGAAGGCCAGTTTTGGAGCTTCGCGCAGGGCTCCGGCGTAGCTGTCGCGCAGAGCCGGGTCGAAATCTGCATCCTGGGGGGGCACGTGCGAAATGATGATCTGGCGGCGGGCCCCGCTCAGGTCGGCGAGCTGCTGCCGCACCCACGGCATATTGGGCGTAGAGCCGTCGAAATTGGCTTCGCGGCCGTTGGTGTCAGTCATAATAAACTTCGTGTCGCCGTACACGAAGGAGTAGTTCAGGGCGCCGAAGATGTGCTGATAGGCCTCGCGGCCATTGCCGATGGCGTCGTGGTTGCCGATAACGGTCACGTAAGGCATCTTGAGCGTGCGCAGCTTGTCATCTACCCAGCGCATCTCCCGGCCAAAGCCGAAGTCCGAAATGTCGCCGGCCACCACAAACAGGGAGATACCCGCAAGCTGGTTCACACTGGCGACGAGGTCGTCGGCTTCGTCGTAGAACCGCTGGGAGTCGCCGGTAAAGACAAACCGCAGGGTGTCGCCGGCGGGCAGGGGCTGCTGGCGCAGGCGCGCCAGATTTTTCGCCGTCAGGTCGGTTTGCGCCTTGGGGGAGCGGTAATCATTGGGGCTGAATTCCAGCATCTCGCAGCCCCCCAGGGAGAGGACCGTAACGGCGGCAAGCAGGAAGTTTCGGGGGCGGAAGCGTAAACGGTTCACCATTCTCTCGGCACTAAAAGCAGCTGACAATCCCTCCTACGCGGACGGGTTCGGCGCTTTATACCGCTTAGCGGGCCCGGGTGTTTTTGGCAGAAGTCGCTGGCTGCTGTTGTGTTTCCAGTCAAAACCTGCTTCACAAGCCCGTAAAGCAGGTTTTTGAGGCGAAAGTAATGCTGATTTATTTCTGAGTTTCCACCACCGAATCAGCGCGGCGGCCGCCTGAGTACGGGCGACCGTCCCTTCACCACTATTCGTCCAGGTACTGATGCACGAACTTGATGGCCATGCTGCCCTCGCCTACCGCCGAGGCGCCCCGGGCCATGGTGCCGGCGGCGGAGATACCGGGCACGCAGGTTTCGAGCAGCAGCGGTTCCCGGGTATGCTTCCGGCTGGTGGCACAGCGCGGGTCGGCCCTCAGGTAGCAGCCGGTGAGCAGGACGCCTTTGCCGTCGCAGAGCACGTGTTGCAGATCCACCCGGGGCTGGGCCGGGCCCCGATGAACACAAACAGGGCGCGGGCGGGCCGGGCTTCGGTCTGGCCACGGTTATTGAGCACCACTTCCTCCAAATGGTCCTGCCCCGCACTTCAACTACCTGCGCGAACGGCAGAATTCCGATGGTGGCCGTCCGGGCAATCTGCTCGATCAGGTAGGCCGACATCGACGCCGCCAACGACTCAGTGCGGATGACGACGAACACCCGGCGGGGGTAGAGCAGCGGGCATGGCGGACGGGGGTTGGAGACCGGGATATAAAGCAAGCGCCCCGGGGCCGGCGCCGGTTTACCGGCCTACGATCACCCGCCGGTACCCAATAGCCCGCTTCGAAAAGGCAAGCGGGGTGGGGAGCCCCGCAAAAACCCGTTTCTTGCCAAACTTTTTAGCCCGGCCCGGCATTCTTTAGTTTCTCCTTTCTACCATTCATGGCCAAGCTCAAGACCTTATATCTCTGCCAGAACTGCGGCGCCCAGTCGGCCAAGTGGATTGGCCGCTGCCCCAGCTGCGGCGAGTGGAACACCTACGTGGAGGAAGTTATTCAGAAGGACGACACCCAGGCCGCCGGCTCCTGGAAACCGCCCACCACCGGCCCCGGCACCAAAGCCGTGAGTAAGCCGCGCGTCATCGGCGAAATCCATTTCGAGGAAGAGTCCCGGTTCGACACCAACGACGGCGAGCTGAACCGGGTGCTGGGCGGCGGCCTCGTGCCGGGCTCTCTGGTGCTTATCGGCGGCGAGCCGGGCATCGGCAAAAGCACGCTCATGCTGCAGATTGCCATGAGCCTCAAGCAGATGAAGGTGCTTTACATTTCGGGCGAGGAAAGTGAGCAGCAGATCAAGATGCGGGCTGAGCGGCTCGGGCCCCAGCACCCGCAGTGCTACATCCTGACCGAAACCAACACCCAGAACATCTTCAGGCAGATCGACCAGCTCCAGCCCAACGTGGTCATCGTCGACTCCATCCAGACCCTGCACTCGGGGCTGGTCGAGTCGGGGGCGGGGTCGGTGAGCCAGGTGCGCGAGTGTACCGCCGAGCTGCTCAAGTACGCCAAGGAAACCGGCGTGCCGGTGCTGCTCATCGGCCACATCACCAAGGACGGCTCCATCGCCGGCCCCAAGATTCTGGAGCATATGGTCGACACGGTGCTGCAATTTGAGGGCGACCGGCACCTCTCCTACCGCATTCTGCGCACCACCAAAAACCGTTTTGGCAGCACCTCCGAGCTGGGCATCTACGAAATGCAGGGCACGGGCCTGCGGCAGGTGAGCAACCCCTCCGAAATCCTGCTCAGCCAGCGCACCGAAAGCCTGAGCGGCATGGCCATCGGGGCCACGCTGGAAGGCAACCGGCCCCTGCTGGTGGAAGTGCAGGCCCTCGTGACCCCCGCCACCTACGGCACGCCCCAGCGCAGCGCCACCGGCTTCGATGCCAAGCGCCTGAACATGCTGCTGGCCGTGCTCGAAAAGCGCAGCGGCCTGCGCCTGGGCCAGCACGACGTGTTCCTCAACATTGCTGGCGGCCTGCGCCTCGACGACCCCGCGCTGGATGTGGCCGTATGCGCCGCCGTGGTATCGTCGCTCAATGACCTGCCGATTCCCGGCGACGTGTGTCTGGCGGCGGAAGTGGGGCTGAGCGGGGAAATCCGGGCCGTGAGCCGGCTCGACCAGCGGCTGAGCGAGGCCGAGAAGCTGGGCTTCAAGGAAATGTACATCTCCCAGTTCAATGCCCGGGGCCTGGACCTGGCCCGCTATGGCATCCGGGCCCAGCCGGTCGGACGGCTGGACGAGGTGCTGAGCGGGTTGTTCGGATAGAATTTATAGATGATTATGGGGCAGCTTAGGAACCTGTCTCCACCGTCGGTTAGCCCGATGGCCGGAGGCTTTTTTCTTGCCGATAAGTGCCTCTAAAACAGCGCTAACTCACATTAAGGGTAGCGGTTACGAAAAAAGACAAAATCCGGATTGGTCAACCTACAGGCGAATGCCGTATCTTCGGTAACCAATTTGGCTTTTCCCGCGAATAACTTGCCATCCTCGTTGGAACTGGCAAAGCGGATAAGGCAGCCCGTTTGTATCCGTACCGACTGACTTTTCTTCTGATGGCATATTCTATTCGTATTCCGGGCCTGGTGGTGGCCGTGCTGCTGGCCACCGCTCCCCTGGCCAGCCGCGCGCAGGGTACCGTGACCCTGACGGGCAAGGTCAGTGGCAAGACGGCCGATTCGGTGGCTGTCTCCATCCGGGAAAATCTACTCGATCCTAAAGAGCACATCATCTACGCCGCCGTAAGCGACCGGGGTGAATTCCGGCTGGCCGTGAAGGTGAACGGCCCCACCCGCGCCGACCTGGTGTATGACGACGACGTAGCCGACCTGTTTCTGGAGCCCGGCATGGCCCTGGAAATCAAATTCAAGGGCAATGACCTGGCCGCCACCATTCGCTACAAAGGAAAAGGCGCGGAGCCCAATACCTACCTGGCCGACGTAGACGAGCGGTTCAACCAGATTGATGGGTTTCAGGTGCTGCCCGAAAACATCATGTTCTACGAACCCGGTTTTCTGACCTTCCTCGATTACCGGCGCAAAGAGCAGCGCAAGTTCTACGAAAGCACCGTCGACGGTGAGTCGTATTCCCGGGCGTTTCGCGACTACGCCACGGCCGAAATCGATTACAGCTACGCCAACGACCGCCTGACTTACCAGGATCTGCGCGAGCAGGTGGTAGCCACCGAGGGCCGGCTGAAAATGACGCCCACCTACTACGATTTCCTCAACGAGAAAACGCTGATCAACAACCCGGCCGCCCTGAACAGCGAGCTGCACCAGGAGTTCCTGCTCAATTACGTGCATTACATGGTCACGACCAGTGGCCGCCCGCGCACCGACCCCAGCTTTTATCAGGCCTGCTACGACCTGGCTAAAAGCCAGCTTACCGGCCCTACCCGACCCATCGTCATGGGGCGGGTGTTGCAGGAGTCGTTCCGCTTCGGCCACGTGAAGCAGTCGGCGGCAATGCTGCAGGATTTCCGCGCGGCCGACCCCAGGAATGAGTACTACCCGGTGCTGACGCAGGATTTTGAAACGCATAAAGCCTTCGCCATTGGGGCCCCGGCCCCCAACTTTCACTTCCTCACCGCAACCGGCGACTCGGTTTCGCTGCAAAGCTTCGCCGGCAAGCTGATCTATATCAACTTCTGGCGCACCACCAGCGGCCTGGCCCTGCGTGACCTGCCCTACGCCGCGGATCTGATCAAGAAATTCGACGGCAAGAACATTGTGTTCCTCAACGTGGCCCTCGATGAAAACGAGCCGGCCTGGAAGCAGCTGGTTATCGGCAAAAAGCTCCCCGGCATCCACGTGCGGGCCGCCGGCGGCATGCGCTCGGCCATGGCCAAAGCCTACGCTCTGCAGGACGTGCCGGCGTATTTTTTGCTGGCTGAAGACGGCACTTTCCTGAACACCAAGCCCAAGCGCCTGAGCAGCCGCGCCGCCGTCGACGAAATCAAGCAGTCGTTTGGCAAGGCCAGCACCTACAGCAGCACCATGCCCGCTGCGAACGAGCGGAAGTAGCCCGGCTCGATCCGTCTAAATCCGTATAAAGAAGTGCCGGCCAGATCCTCTGGGCGGCACTTTTATTTGTAAGCCACTGGCTGTTAAAGCCTAGTGACGGGGACTAAACTCTTTGGCGCGCCGCCGGGTTACGAACCGCACTTCGCCGCCTATTGCCGACCTTTGCTCCCCATGGCTTCCCTCCTGACCGACGGTCTGAATTTCGTTTCCAAGCTTACTCCGCTTCGCGCCCTGAATGCGGCGCAGGTAGTGGGCAGCTACGCCCTGAGTAAGGTAACCGGCCAGGCCCGGCACTGGGGCCTGCCGCTGGCGCTGAGCTTCGAGCCCACCACCAGCTGCAACCTGCGGTGCCCGGAGTGCCCCAGCGGCCTGCGCTCCTTCACGCGCCCCACCGGCATGCTGCCCGACGCACTATTCAAGCGCACCATCGATGAGCTGCACCAGCGGCTGTGGTACCTGATCTTCTACTTTCAGGGCGAGCCCTACCTGCACCCGAATTTCCTGGACCTGGTGCAGTACGCCGCCGATAAGGGTATCTACACCGCCACCAGCACTAATGCCCACTACCTCAACGACCACAACGCCCGCCGCACCGTGGAGTCGGGTCTCGACCGGCTGATCATTTCCCTCGACGGCACCACCCAGGAAGTGTACCAGCAGTACCGCGTGGGGGGCAAGCTGGATAAGGTGCTGGAGGGCACCCGCAACGTGGTGAAGTGGCGCAAGGAGCTGAAGTCCAGCACCCCCCGTATCGTGTTTCAGTTTCTGGTCGTGCGCCCCAACGAGCACCAGATCGAGGAGGCCAAAACCTTAGCGAAGGAAATGGGCGTGGACGACGTCTGGTTCAAGACGGCCCAGATCTACGACTACCAGAACGGCTCCCCCCTCATTCCCACCATCGACTACTACTCGCGCTACGAGAACAACGGCGGGACCTGGAACATTAAGAACAAGCTGCTGAATCACTGCTGGAAAATGTGGCACAGCTGCGTCGTCACCTGGGATGGCCTCGTGGTACCGTGCTGCTTCGATAAGGATGCTGAGTACCGGCAGGGGGATCTGAAAACCGAAACCTTCCGCCAGCTCTGGCACGGCCCCCAATACCGCGGCTTCCGCGCCTCCCTGCTCAAAGGCCGCGACCAGATCGACATGTGCCGTAACTGCACCCAGGGCACCAAGGTGTGGGGGTGATATTTAATTAGTAATGAATAATTAGTAATTAAGAATTGGCTGCCCCGGCATCCAGTCGATGGACATCAGAACAGCCAATTCTTAATTACTAATTCCTAATTAGTAATTAAGAATTGGCTGCCCCGGCATCCAGTCGATGGACATCAGAACAGTCAATTCTTAATTACTAATTCCTAATTAGTAATTAAGAATTGGCGCAGCCTACTTGTGGGCTTTCTTCAGGTTCTTGCCCAGGTCGTCTACTTTCTTCAGGAAATCGTCGGTGTTGGCGTCAGCGTAGGTGCCGAACGAGTTGGAGATAGTGCCGCGCACCCCGTCGGCGCACTCGATAGCGTAGAGAATGGACATGTCATCCGGGTCGCTTTCCCCTTCGAAGCGGTAGAAGTCCACGATGGTAACATCCTCGGCGCCGTAGCTCTTTTTCGAGTCGGTGCTCATGGTTTGCAGGCGGCCGTCGCACACGTTGAAGTCCTGCGTAAAGCCGTCACTGCTCAACTTTTTCTCGACGTTAATCAGCGAGCGTTCTTCTTCTTTGTCTTGCATTGTAGTAGTGTTTGGGGTAGGGAGCTGGGAGCAGCGGGGGCCCAAAATAAAGCCCCCAGACCGGCTATACGCAGCCGGTACGGGGGCAGGTTGTCGGAAGTTTGCCGGGGGTCCGGGCGCTACTGGGCGCCGGCGCGGGCCGCGGCCGTTTCAATGGTGCGTTGCAGCCGATCTACGTCGATAGCACCGCAGGCACTGCCGCAGCCTTTAGCGCAGCCGCTGGCCGTTTTGACGAAGAATGCCCGCCAGAAGATCCGGCCCACGTAGAACGTGGCCGCCAGGAACAGCAGGCCGATGATGAGGTATTGGAAGATCATAACGCAGGGAAAACTAACGTCGGCCAGGAAAAGTTTGCTGGTCCGCAACCGTAACGCGAAGTTTCACTTCGCGTTACGGTTGCCCGATAATCGTTGCCCCGGCACCGGCGACCCGCGAAGTATCGCTTCGCGCTACGTCCAGAACTCCCGGATGAGGCCCTGCATTTCCCCGTGCAGGGGGCCGTTGGAAGCGACTACCTCGCGCCCGAACACCGGGTCGCCGTCGTGCAGAAACTGGGTGACGTGGCCCCCGGCTTCGCGCACCAGCAGGATACCGGCCGCCACGTCGTAGGAGTTGATGTTGAACTCGAAGTAGCCATCGAAACGACCGGCGGCCACCCAGGCCAGGTCCACGGCGGCTGAGCCTACGCGCCGCACGCCGTTGGTACCGCGCATGAACTCCTTCAGAATAGCCAGGTAGGCATCAACGCGGTGGAAGTTGCTGTAGGGAAAACCCGTGGCTATCAGCGACTGAGTTAACGCCGGTGTAGCCGACACGCGAATGGGCTGCTCGTTGCAGAAGGCCCCGCCGCCGCGCACGGCCCGGAAGCACTCGTCCAGGTTCACCTCATACACCACGCCAATCACCAGCTCCGTGCCTTCCAGCAGCGCCACGCTCACCGAATAGCAGGGCAGGCCATGGACGAAGTTGGTGGTGCCGTCGAGGGGGTCGATAATCCAGGTCAGCGCGGTGCCGGCACTGGTAGCCTGACTGTCGCCGCCGGTGGTCCCCTCTTCGGTGATGAAGCCGGCCTGGGGCAGCAGCTCGCGCAGCCCGGCCACCACTATCCGCTCCGACTCCTGGTCCACGTACGAGACCATGTCGTGCAGGCCCTTGTGCTCGATGCGGCCCCGGTCGAAGGTGGCGGCTTCCTGACGGATGAACTGCCCGGCCCGGCGGGCCACGTCGGCAACCTGAAAGCTGAGGGGAGTGAAGTCGGTCATGGGCTTAACTGTTTATTCCTGTCATCCTGAACGCAGCGCAGCGGAGTGAAGGGCCTCCCTCTTTCAGCCCTGAAGATCTTCTTTCACTGCTCTACCGGCTTTCCCCGGGGCTCGATGAAAGGCTTTGCATATTGAAAGGGGGTTGTACGGGCGAAGAGGAAGGTCCTTCACCCCGCTGCGCTGCGTTCAGGATGACAGACGATTTATTTGGGTATTAAGAAGCAAACCGCCGGTTCAGCCCGCGCACCAGCACGAAGGCCAGCAGCAGCACGGCCAGCCCCTGCGCCCCGCGGCCAATCAGCTCGCCGTAGCGGACGTAGAAGGTAATGCCCGTATTCAGATGCACCGTGCCGCGGGCGGCGGCGGGTACCCACCACCCGGTTTGTTGGGTGATTTCGCCCTTCTGGTTGATGTAGGCCGAAATCCCGGTGTTGGCCGAGCGGGCCACGTCGCGGCGGGTTTCAATGGCCCGCAGCGTGGCGTACTGCAGGTGCTGCTGGTGCCCGGGCGAGTCGCTCCACCAGCCGTCGTTGGTGATGATGCCGATAAGCGTGGCCCCACCCGTCACGTAGTCGGCCACGAAGTCGCCGTACACCGACTCGTAGCAGATAACGGGGGCCACGCGCAGGGCGGAGTCGGTGGTGGTGCGAAACACGGTGCGCTCGGCCTGACTGCCGAGGCCGCCGGCCGCGCCGCCCAGATCAATCACGAAAGCCGACAGCCAGTGCGGCACGCCTTCCACCCCCGGCACCAGCCGCGACTTATGATAAAACGTGGCCGGCGTGGCCGGGCCGGGGAAGTGTACGGCCGTGTTAAAGAAGTCGTAGTAGCCGATGTCGTCGCGGAAGCGGGCCGATTGGCTGGCGGTTTCTTTGCTGGGGTAGGTGGTCAGGGTAGTGGCGCCCGTCACGAGCTCCAGCCCGGGGTGGCGGGCCAGGAAACCCTGAATCTGGACGGCCTTGGGGCTGGAGTTGAAGGTGGCTTCCCAGTTGTTTTCCTCCAGCGACGTTTCGGGCCACAGTACCAGCCGGGTTTGCGGGGTCAGATTTTGCTCAGTGAGCTGGAACATGCGCCGCAGCTGCTCCTCGTAAGGAATGAACTTGTCGCCGCCCTCGAACTTTTCCGTGAACGGGTCGAAGTTGGGCTGAATAACCAGCACCTCCGCCGGGGTACCCTGCTCCCGGTAACGGCTACCAATCAGGGTAGACAAGCCGATGGGCAGCAGGATGGCCACTAGCGTGGCAATTAGTAATTGATAATTAGTAATTAAGAATTGGGGACGCGGCGTTTTTGCATCCGCCGAATTATTAATTACTACTTGATAATTACTAATTAACCTGAATACCAGCAGGTTCGTCACCCAGATCCAGACCGAGCCGCCCAGGAAGCCGGTGTATTCGTACCACTGCACCCACTGGTTGGCGGTGGCGAAGCCGTTGCCGAGCGTCAGCCAGGGCCAGGTGAAGTCCCAGTGCAGGTGGAGCTGCTCGAAGGCAATCCAGTAGATGGGCAAGGACACGTAGCCCAGGCGCGGCCCCGCCAGCCGCTTGGTGTGGTAGAACGCCATGGTGGGCAGGCACATCAGCAGGGCGTTGAGCACCACGGCCGTGATACCGCCGGCCAGGGTACTGTAGCTCACCCACCAGGTGGTGAAGGCGTTCCAGAGTACCAGCGTGAGGTAGGAGTAGCGAAACACTTTCCAGCCGCTGGCCCCGCGCCGTACCAGCATGTCTTCCAGGTATAAGTACGGCACCCAGCCCACCAGCAGCAGCAGCGCCAGCGGAGCCGGATGCACCGGCCAGCCCAGCCACAGCAGCCCGGCACTCAGCAGCGCCAGCAGCGCGGGCGGCCAGGACGCCGGGCGCGTCCAGGTGAAAGCCGCGGCGGGGAGGACGGGGGATAGGTCAGCGGCAGGTTTAGTCAGCACGACGCTCTTCTTTATGCCCCTGTACGACAAGGACGATTTCTCCTTTGATGCTGGTACGTCCCGCGAAGTTGGCGGCCAGCTCCGGCAGCGTGCCGTTCACGGTTTCCTCAAACAGCTTGGTCAGCTCCCGGCTTACGGACGCCAGCCGCTCCGGCCCCAGCACCTCGGCCAGCTGCTCCAGCGTTTTGACGATGCGGTGCGGCGACTCGTAGAAAATCATGGTGCGGGTTTCGGCGGTCAGCTCCCGCAGGCGGGTCTGGCGGCCTTTTTTCACCGGCAGAAATCCTTCGAACGTGAACCGCTCGGCCCCGAAGCCCGACTTGAGCAACGCCGGCACGAAGGCCGTAGCGCCGGGCAGGCACTCCACCTTCAGCCCCTTGGCCAGGCATTCGCGCACCAGCAGAAAGCCGGGGTCCGAAATACCCGGGGTGCCGGCATCCGACACCAGGGCCATCTTTTCCCCTTTCTCCAGCCGATCCAGGATGCGCTGCACGGTCTGGTGCTCGTTGTGAAGATGGTAGCTGAGCAGGGGCTTTTTCAAGCCTAGGTGCTGCATCAGCCGGCCGCTGGTGCGGGTGTCCTCGGCCAGCACCACGTCCACTTCGCCCAGTATCCGGATGGCCCGCAAGGTGATATCTTCCAGGTTGCCGATGGGCGTGGGCACGAGGTACAAAACGGTAGGCGCGTCAGACATAGGGCAAAGGTAGCAGACGACCAGCGGAAGTCGGAAGCCGCACCCCGTCCGGCACGACTTCCGGCAGCGGACGTGCGGCAAGTCTCCCGACTTGCCGCACGGGGCCAGACAGCATCGGTATATCGGCTGCGGGCAGCAAACCAGCCGTTCGGTCAGTCTGGCGACTGGCTTCGTGTTCGGGGCGGGCAGTCGTACCCGCGGCTTCCGGCTTCCGCCAGCGCCCCAGCGCCACGTATTCTTTCTGTTAGCTTCGGGGTATGAAAACAGCGTTGTTATCGTTGTGCCTGGCTTTTTTCTTCGGTGCTACCGCCGCCATGCCCGCTGGAAATCAGGCGGAACTCTGGCCGCGCAACGACTAGTGGTTGAAAAATATTGTTTTGTCGGCATGTTTTCCAAAGAAATCCGCGATTCGGACTACGTGCGCCGGGGCGGGGTGGAGTTTTTCGTCGCCACCGAGCCGCTGCGGGGCTGGCGCTGCCTGAGCGTCGAGGCCGACCACAAGGCCGCCACCTGGGTCCGGTTCGTCGCCCGGCAGATGGATACTACCTACCGCGAGGCCAAGAAGGTGCGCTGGGTGATGGACAACCTGAGCACCCACAAGCTCAGCTTTTTCTACGCCCACTTTCCACCCGCCGTGGCCCAGGCCTATCTGCGGCGGATGAAAATCACCTACACCCCGGCCCATGGCTCGTGGCTGAACAGGGCCGAAATCGAATTCTCCGTACTCAGCCGGCAGGTGCTCGACCAGCCGTTCACCACGACCGAGCAGGTGCGCCACGTAGTAGACCAGTGGCAAGAGCGCCAGAATGCCCGGCCCAAGCCGCGTAACTGGCAGTTCAAAACGGCGGATGCCCGCATCAAACTAGCTAAATTATACCCGACTCAATAATGTTTTTCAACCACTAGTGTTTCGGGACCTGAAATTCTAGCCGTTACCCGCGCTGCTGTGTATCCGAGCTTCAGCACATGGCTTTTCCCCGTACCATTGGTACCGACAATCACATTGAGCCCCGGCCCGAACGTGAAGTCAGCATCGGCGAAAACCGTGAAATCCTTGATGAGAAGGCGTTTCAGCATATTTCAAAACTACGGCTAATTGCTGACTGGCCAATTCATCATTCTCCTTTCTTCATCGAAACCATGCCCCCGGAACCCTCCTCATCGTCGACGATGAAGCCCGCCTGCGCCAGCTCCTGGCCCAGGAGCTGGCGCAGGCGCTGGAGCTGGAAGGCTACACGGTGCTGCAAGCCCCCGACGCCACCCGCGGCCTGGAGCTGCTGGCCCAGCACACCGACGATATCCTGGTGGTCATCTCCGACGTGAAGCTGCCCGACGGCCACGGCGTGGACCTCATCCCCTGCTTCAAAGCCAAGGCTCCCGAAGCCGAAATCGTGCTGCTCACCGCCTTCGGCACCATTCCCGACGGCGTACAGGCCATGAAAGCCGGCGCCTTCGACTACCTTACCAAGGGCGACTTCGAGTAGCAGCTCATTGTGGTGGTGGAGCGGGCGGCGGAAAAGGGTCGGCGGCGGCGGCGGGTAATCGAGCGGGAGCGAAGAGTAGGCCAGCAGTATCGGTTTGAGTCGATGATTGGCGAGTCGGCGGAGCTGAAACGGGTGCAGCAGCTGGCCCGGCAGGTGGCGCCCACCGGCAGCACGGTACGGCTGGAAGGCCCCACGGGCTCGGGTAAGGAGCTGTTTGCCCAGGCCATTCACCAGGCCAGTGAGCGGAAGCTCAAAGCCTTCGTGGCCGTGAACTGCTCGGCCTTCCCCAGGTACTTGCTCGAATCGGAGCTATTCGACTACAAGATGGTGGTCTAGCCTTCGGCCCCGTCCTGGGCTGGAGTGGAGTAAGGCCGAGGCCGCCAACCCTACCCGGATGAAGCCATTTACCGGCAGCTTTTGAGCCGGGCTTCCTGCGCGTACACGTAATTGAGCTTCTCCGCCCGCCGAAAAAACTCGCAGGCATCCGCCCTGTTGCCTTCCTGCTGCGCCAGCCGACCCAGCAGAAAAAGAACCTGGCCGTTCTGCGGGTTACGCTCCACCACCTGCCGGTAGTCGGCCCGGGCTGCCGTGAAATCCCGCTGCTTGTAGTACGCCAGCCCCCGGTAGGTCAGGTAATTGAGGGCCAGAGGCTGCTGGGCCATTTTCTGCTGCCGCAGGCCAGTGTTGAAATCCTGGATAGCCTCCGCAAACAGGCGCAGCTCAAACAACCGCAGCTCGCCGCGGGCCAGCCACGCCGCGCTAAGCGTAGAATCCAGCGTTACGGCCCGGGTCAGGTTCAGCTCCGCCGAGTCGGACCGGCCCAGGCTGGCCTGGCACTGCCCCAGCCGGAACAGTACCCCCGCCGTTTCAGGCCCCGATTTACTCTCGCTTAAGGCCGCGTAATAATCTGCCCGGGCGGCGCGAAAGTTATGATACACCAGCTGCTCAATTTCACCCCGCCGACGCAGGGCCGCCCCGTATTCGGGCTTGAAGTGAATCGCCTGGCTCAGAAAGCTGTGCGCCGTGCTCCATTTCCGCCGGGCGTAGGCCTGCATGCCATCCTCGTAGTTGCTCACGGCCGTTACGTGGTCCATGGTCACTTTCACCGACGCAATGAACAGCAGCAGCAGCAGGAATAAGCCCGCCGTGAGCAGGTAGTCGCGCCGGGTAAATTTCGGCCGCTGCTTCGGCATGGTCTGGTAGTGCCGCTCGGCCGAGCCAGCGGGCCGCCGGGTACGCAAGGGAGCCGGCGGGGGCATCGGCACCCCATACACATGCTGGGCCTGGGGCCGGTACTGCTGCTGCCGCCGGGCGTCCTGCATCCGGCGGGCGTCCTGACGCAGCTGAAAGTCATACGCGGTGCGCCGGACCGGGTCGCCGACCACCCGATACGCCTCGCTCACCGCCTTGAACTGCTCCTCAAACTGCGTGCTGCCGCCGTGCTTATCGGGGTGAAAACGCACCGCCAGCCGCTTATACGCCAGCTTTATCTCCGCTGCCGGAGCCGTAGCTGAAATGCCCAATACCTGATAGTGATTCTGACTCAAAACGCAGCAGTATAGAGTAAAAGTAACGCCTTTTTCAGACAAGAAGCCTACTTTCCCGTATGGAATGGACAGCTCGAAAAACACCGTCCCGGCATTGTTTTCGGCCGCTGTCCTTCTAAACATTATTCTCCGCCTTTCTTCTCCCCGCCGTATGGCTTACGACGACGACACGACCAAAACGCCCCGCAACGACAGTATTGTCAGCAACCTGATGGGCTATCTTGACACGCGCATCGACCTGGTGCGCCTGGAGGCCCAGGAAAAAGTAAAAACCGCCTTCATAGGTACTGTCCACGGCGCAGCCATGGGCCTGATTGGGATTCTGGCCCTGATTTTTCTGAGCATTTTTGCCGGACTAGCGCTGAACAGCGCCTTGGACAGCTCCTACTGGGGCTTTGGCGTCGTTGCTGGTTTCTACCTGGTGCTGCTCCTGGTCTTCCTTGTAGGAGTTGATAAGAAGCTGTTTCAGGGCGTGGCCGACAAGCTGCTGAACAATACCATCTACAAATCTGACAAACGTCAAGCATAACCTGACTTATGGCTGAGCTGCACAATCCGCTGTTCGAGGACGAAAAAGAGTTTCTGGAGCGCCAAAAGCTTGAGTACGAGCGGGCGTTGCTGGGCGACGTCGATACTATCAAAGAGAAAGGTCAGCAGGTCGGCAAATACGCGCTGATCGGGGCCGGGCTGGCCGGCAGCGTCTGGCTGATTTCCAAAGCCCTGGGGCGCAAGAAGCACGCTTACAACGATCAGGAGAATGAGGACCGGGAGTTAGAGTATCGGCGGCACCAGCTCCAGGCAAAAAAAACGCACAAAGGTGCTCACTTTGCGCCCCAGCACACCGGGGTCGATACTGCCGTAGCCGATGACCTGGGCTTCGGAGGTGGTCAGCACCAGTATGATCGGGGTCGTACCACGGCTACGCATGATCGGGCTCACCTGGCCCCCGACGTATACCATACCGACGCTGATGCCCCCTTTGAGCCGCAGTCTGAGCGGCTCCGGCAACCACGCCAGACGCCGGGGCCATACGAGGCGGCCACTTATAAAGCGCCTTCTTCGGAAGCCGCTAATCTGGCCGCGTCGGCCTTTCAGTCGTTCCTGCAGTCAGACACTGGTAAAATGTTGATTGCGCAGGTTACGGCCGTATTGATGGCTTACGTGGCCAAAAAAGTCGGGGAATATTTACCTATGGTCAAAAATCCCGACCTTGCCACTTCTCCCAGCTATACTACAACGGAGCCGGAGACCAAGGATATCGACTTTACGTACCACGAAGAAGCGGATGCGCCTCACCAGCCTCTATGAAACTCTAATTAAGCGTCGGGCGCGCGGCCAGAAGTCGCTGGCCGTGTTGCTCGATCCTGACAACCTTGATGAGGCCAGCTGTCGGCAGGTGCTTCACTTAAGCGAGCTGCACGCGGTGGACTACTTTTTCGTGGGCGGCAGCCTGGTGACGAGTGCTCACCAGGCGTCGCTCATTCGTTTGATAAAGAGCCTCAGCGCCATTCCGGTGCTGCTCTTTCCCAGCCACAGCCTTCATCTCGACACGCAGGCCGATGGCATCCTGCTCCTCTCCCTGATTTCGGGTCGGAACCCCGATTTCCTGATTGGCCAGCACGTTATTTCCGCGCCGCTGCTACGAGCCAGCAACCTCCAGATTCTGCCCACCGGCTACATGCTCGTCGATACCGGGCGCCAGACTACGGCCAGCTACATGAGCGGAACCACCCCGCTGCCTTACGATAAGCCGGCTATTGCTGCTTGCACGGCCATGGCCGGCGAGCAGCTCGGTTTGCGGCTGGTCTTCCTCGACGGCGGCAGTGGCGCTATGTACCCCGTATCGTCCGCCATGATCCGGGCCGTGCGCCAGGCGGTAGATATCCCCCTGATCATAGGTGGAGGCATCAACACCGCTGAAAAGGCTCATGCCGCCCTGGCCGCCGGAGCCGATGTGATTGTAGTAGGCAACCAGATCGAAAAAGCCCCGGAGTTTCTGGGTGAAGTATCGAAAGTGGTCCGCACCTTCAACACGGTCCTGGATATTATCTGAACCACGGATTCATCCGGATTTTTCGGATTTCACAGATTTTGTGGACGATTATTACCAACCAAAAAGGCCACCCGAGCGGGTGGCCTTTTTAGTTCGCAGTTGCTGATACTGGTGCTGACGTTCGCGCCAACTACAAAATCCGACCAATCCGAAAAATCCGGATGAATCCGTGGTTAGATATTCATGGCCGATTCGCGGCGGCGCATTTTGCCGGCCGGAATGCCGAACATCATCTTGAAGCGGCGGCAGAAGTACGCGGTGTCCTTGTAGCCCACTTCCTTGCCGATGTCACGGATACTTTTCTTGGTGGTGCGGAGCAGAAAGACAGCCCGTTCCATGCGCTGGTATTCGATGTAGTCCTGGGGGTTAATACCCGTCAGCATCTTGAAATACTGCCCCACGTAGTCTTCCGATACGTTGGCTACGCTTGACAGCACCTTGTTCGACAGGTCACCACCGATATTTTCCTTGATGTAATTGAACAGGTCGATGAGCCGTGGATCCTTGAAGTACGTGCTGTTGGTTGCCAGCTGCTCCACGAACATCTTGTTTTTGAGGATGTAGCGCACGATTTCCACCACAACGTTCTCGGTGTAGATCGTGATGAGCCGTTCCCGGCCCGGCAACTCCTGCATGCTCTCTTCCACCACCTTGATAACCAGATTGGCCAGCTTGGAGTTACCCGTGATCAGGAAGGCGGGCACGTCGAGCGACGCGAAGAAGTTCACCGAGTCAAACACCTTGGCTTCGAAACTCACGAAGCTGTGGCTTTCCTCCGCGTCACCAATCAGGTCGAGGTCACCATTGGAATGGAAAAACTTGTCCTTGTTGCTGATCAGATCGTCGTTGGTGATGCTCTTGCCGGCCAGTTCCCCATAGCTGACTTTCGTAGCCCGGCCCCCGGGAATGAACAGCATCTCTCCCTCTTCCACTACCTGTTCTTCGTCCCCGAAGGCAACCCGGCCCTTGTGGAGCAGAATTAGATTATTGCCTACATCATAGTAATTACGGACGGTAAAGGGCTGTTGCAGAACCAGATTCTTCGCTTTGATGTAGCGTACGCCAAGCGATTCAATCACTTTATTGTAATCTTCCATATTCCGGGTTCGGTTAAAGTGTCAGGGTATCACCGGGCAAATAGGAGTCCGGACTTAGACAATGCAAAATAACATATAAAAATTCACAAAAACGAAAAACCCAGCCAAAAAATGGCTGGGTTAAATGCAATGATTCTGACTTTTAGGCTATTCGGGTTTTATTTGAGCAATTCACGAGAGATTACAATTTTCTGAATCTCGGAAGTCCCCTCGTAAATCTGGGTGATTTTAGCGTCGCGCATCATTCGCTCGACGTGGAATTCCTTAACAAAGCCATACCCGCCGTGGATCTGTACTGCTTCCACCGCCGTGTCCATGGCCGTTTTGGAAGCAAACAGCTTTGCCATAGCGCCGGACTTAGCATAATCCAGGTGTTGATCCTTATCGTTGGCAGCCTGCAGGCACAGCAGGCGGGCAGCATCGATAGTGGTCGCCATATCGGCCAGCTTGAACTGGATGGCCTGGTGCTTGGAAATCTCGACCCCGAAAGCCTTACGCTCTTTGGAGTATTTCAACGACAGCTCGAAAGCCCCGGAAGCAATACCCAGCGCCTGGGCGGCAATACCAATCCGGCCGCCAGCCAGCACCTGCATCGCGAACTTGAAGCCGAAGCCGTCTTCACCGATGCGGTTTTCCTTGGGAACTTTCACGTCCGTGAACATCAGGGAGTGCGTATCGGAACCACGAATACCGAGCTTGTTCTCTTTCAGGCCCACCACGAAGCCCGGCGTGTCTTTGTCGACAATCAGTACGTTGATGCCCCGGTGCTTCAGCTCGGGGTTGGTTTGGGCTACCACCAGATACACGGAAGCGGAGCTGCCGTTGGTAATCCAGTTCTTGGTGCCGTTCAGCAGATAATGGTCGCCTTTATCCTCGGCAGTAGTCCGCTGCATAGTAGCATCGGAACCCGCTTCGGGCTCCGACAGACAGAAAGCCCCGATAATTTCACCGGAAGCCAGCCGGGGCAGGTACTTCCGCTTCTGCTCCTCGTTGCCATACTGTTCCAGGCCCCAGCATACCAGCGAGTTATTCACCGACATGATGACGGAGCAGGAAGCATCGACCTTCGAAATTTCCTCCATAGCCAGCACGTACGATACCGTATCCATACCGCCGCCGCCGTATTCAGGGCTCACCATCATACCCATAAACCCCAGCTCGCCCATCTTCTTGATTTGCTCGGCGGGAAACTTCTGGTGCTCGTCACGCTCAATCACCCCGGCCCAGAGTTCATTCTGGGCAAAGTCGCGGGCGGCCGCCTGTACGGCGAGTTGTTCTTCGGTGAGTTGAAAGTCCATACGGGAAAGCTTGGGTGGGAATGAAGAAGGCCGCCGGGAAGACGGGCCGGAATACGTCTCAAAATTAAGTCGCTCAGCCCGCAGAATAAGCAGGTGCCGCACATTTTTTCGGCTGCCGCGAATAGCAGACTAAGATTTAGGCTAGGCCTTTTGTTTTATCAGGAGCCCGGTAACCCTGCTCAGAAGCAAAATCACTCACCCCCCTGACTAACTGAATGTCATCCTATTAAAAAAAAGCAGCCACTCCAGGTTGCGGAATGACTGCGGTTTTAATAACAAAACAACTTTAACGACGGTCCCGACCACCCATGAAAATGCTTACGTAGTAGAGCAGCGTAGCCAGGGAACTGATGGCGGCTACTACATAGGTCATCGCCGCCCACCACAGCGCATCTTTAGCCATGGCATGCTCCTGCGTGGTTACAATACCCCGCTTATCGATCCAGGCCAAGGCGCGGCGGCTGGCATCGAACTCCACGGGTAAGGTCACAAAGCTGAACAACGTGGTAAGGGAGAACAGCACAATGCCCAATCCCAGAGGAATAATGCTGGTGCGGATCATTAGCACGCCGGCTATCAAAATCCAGGGCATGTAGGTAGAAACACTACTCAGCACAGGCACCATGGTCGAGCGGAACTGGAGCATGCTGTAGGCGGTAGCGTGCTGCACCGCGTGGCCGCACTCGTGGGCCGCTACGGCGGCGGCGGCGGCACTACGCTCCTCGTAAACGGCTTCGCTGAGGTTCACGGTCTTGTCGGCCGGATTATAATGGTCCGTCAGGCGTCCTTCGGTGGAAATGACGCGCACATCGGTGATGCCGTGGTCAGCGAGCATAAGCTCGGCAATCTGACGACCCGACAGGCCCGACTGCAAACCGATCTGGGCATACTTGCTGAATTTACTGCGCAACCGCCACTGGATCAGCCAGCTGATCACCATTGTCAGAATGACAAGCAGGTAAATAGGATTTGAGCTGAAAGGCATGATGAAGAAATCTTAAGAAGTGAAGAGCCGATGGATCCGCTCAACGATACCAGTGGTGCTGTAACCTGCCACGAGCGGTACGGTGAGCACCTGCCCACCCTTGGCTAACACCAACTCGTGACCCACAATTCCACTGATCGGGTAGTCGTCGCCTTTCACCAGGATGTTGGGTTGGACCAGCGTAATCAGTTCCAGCGGCGTCGGCTCGTCGAAGAGGACCACAGCATCGACAAACAAAAGGGACGCCAGAATGCGGGCACGTGACAGTTCGTCCTGCAGCGGCCGCCCCGGCTTGAGACGGCTTACCGAGGCATCCGTGTTCAGCCCCACCACCAGGGCATCGCCTAAGTGGCGAGCCTTCTCCAGATAGTCGACGTGGCCCAGGTGCAGCAGGTCGAAGCAGCCGTTGGTGAAGACCACCTTCTTGCCCTGCTCCCGCCACTGAGCCAACACTGGGGGCAGCGCCTCGGGGCCGAGGATCTTGTCCTTACTCCACATCGGCAGCGACCGTTAAAGGCTCTGCGGCCAGCTGCCGCGCCGAGCGGCCCGACTTGATCATGCTGGCCACAAAACTGATACCCCCCATGAGCACTACCAGCAAGGTCTGGGCCCCGTGCACGACCAGGGCGTAGGCAATACCGGCTTCTTTGGAGACGCCGTAAACCAGCAAAATGCCCTGCACCATAATGTGAAATGGACCAATGCCTCCGGCTACCGGCGCCGCCATGCCAAAAGCGCCAAAGGTGAGTACTGCCAGACCGGCCCGCATATCCAGCGAATACGTAGCCGGAAAGCACCTAAACGCCAGATAATCCATCAGATAATAAACCAGCCAGGTGAAGAAGGTATGAAACAGGAACAAGGCCTTGTTTTCCATCTTCAACACGCTGAACACTCCGGCCAACAGCCCCTGCCCAAAGACTACGACCTTGTTGAACAAGGCATTTTGCCGGAGCCGCTCCAGATTCCGGAACAGCGCGTAGGTCAACCCGACCAGCAGCAGCAGCGCAATACCAGTGGCCACCAGCAAAGGGGTACGGTTTCGGGCCAGTTCATCATAGCGGCCACCCATCACCTTATCGGTTACGAAAGACCAGAAGGTGTTGAAGTCCAGCAGCAGCGTACTACTCAGCAGCCCCAGCAGCATCAGGACATCGATTACTCGTTCGGTTACTACCGTACCCAGGGCTATCTGCACCGGCACCTTGCTGGTCCGTTGCAGCACCGAACACCGGATTACCTCCCCCATCCGCGGCAGCACCAGGTTGGCCAGGTAGCCAACCATCATGGCGTGGTAGACATCCCAGAAAGCAGTCTTCTGCTGGGCGGCGTCCAGTTGCATCTGCCAGCGGTATGCCCGGCTCAGGTACCCAAGCACCGACAACACCATTGTGACGATCAGCCAGGTATAGTCGGCTTCCCGCATGTGCCGACCGATGCTGCTCAGGTCTTGTCCCTGTACCGCATACCACATCAGCAACCCCGAAACAGACAGCAGCAAGGCATATTTCAGGATATTAAACAGTGTCTTCATGCAAAAGCGAAATAGAGCCAGCCGAAAACCGGTTAGCGTTCAGAAGTAAAAAAGGCTTATCCGCAGAGAGCTGCACAATAACCTTACACCAGCCGGTTGTGCTGGTCAGGAAAGATGACCGTAGGCTTGTGGGCGCGGGCTTCAGCAAAATCAATCAGGGCATACGAGATGATAATAACGATGTCGCCCACCGCGACGCGCCGCGCCGCCGGTCCGTTCAGGCAGAGGGTACCCGTACCCCGCTCCCCCCGAATCGTATAGGTTTCAAACCGCTCACCGTTGTTGACGTTCACGATAGTTACCTTCTCATTCTCCACCATATTGGCCGCATCCAACAGGTCTTCGTCGATAGTAACACTGCCTACATAGTGCAATTCGGCCTGGGTGACCTTAGCGCGGTGAATCTTCGATTTGAGAACTTCGATATGCATAGGTACTAAAGCTGAATTTGGGCCGCAAAGGTAATTAAAAGCACCCGAACCCCTTATCTGATGATTCCACTACAATGTTGTCGATCAGGCGCACGCCGCCCAAATGCGCGGCTACACATAACGCCACCGCCTGTGCGGGCTGCGCCCTACCGGTTAAGGGCTGCAAAGTGCCCGCATCAACGACTTCAAAATACTCCAGCGTAAGCGCTGGCTCCGCCCCCAGGTACTGTACTGCCACCTGCTGCGCGGCCGCTGCTGGCTTGCCGTCTATCACCATCTGCGAAGCCAGCGTCAGGGCTCCGTACAAACGCGGAGCCAGCATCCGGTCGGCGACTGACAAGCGACGATTGCGCGACGACATAGCCAGCCCGTCGGCTTCGCGCACCGTAGGGAAAGCCGTCAGTTCCAGATCGAATGACAAATCGGCAGTAAGCTGCCGAATGATGGCGACCTGCTGTAAATCCTTCTGCCCAAAGTAAGCCCGGTGGGGCCGGCTCAGATGGAAAAGCTTGCTGACGACGGTCGCCACGCCATTAAAATGGCCGGGCCGGTGCTCGCCTTCCATTACTCGTTCCAGCAAACCAAAATCGAAGGTCAGCATAGCCGGCTTCGGATACATTTGCTCTACTGCCGGCAAGAACAGCACCGTACACCCGGCCGGGGCCAGCAGGGCGGCGTCCGCCTCAGGCAGGCGGGGATAGCGGCGGAAATCCTCGGCGTTGTTGAACTGAGTAGGATTGACAAAAATGCTAACGATAACCACGTCGTTCTCGCGGGCAGCGGCTCGTACCAGTTGTAGGTGGCCTTCGTGCAAAGCTCCCATGGTAGGAACCAAACCGATGCGTTGGCCGGCTTGACGCCATTTTTCAGCTCGCGCTTGCAACTCTGCGGCTACTTGCAGTATCTCCATAGGTGAGGGCTAACGGCAGGCGCCGGCGGGGTAGTTGGTTGATATTTCGCTCAAAAATGCTTAATTTTGTGCGTCCCAAAGTGTTGCCCTTTCCCAATCATACCAACTGACCCTTAATATGTCCAAGTTGAGAATACTCTACGCTGCCACGGAAATCAATCCGTTTTTGCAGACGACCAAGGTAGCGGAGTTTCTGCGGATGCTGCCCCAGGGCATGCAGGAGATGGGGATGGAAATCCGCATTTTCGTCCCCCGGTTCGGTATTATCAATGAGCGCAAAAACCGTTTACACGAAGTAGTTCGCCTGTCAGGCATCAATATTGCTGTGGGCGAAGAGGAGAAGCCCCTGATTATCAAGGTCGCCTCGATTCCGAATGCCAAGCTGCAGGTCTACTTTATCGACAATGAAGACTACTTCCACCGCAAGTCGGTGCTGGTCGACAAGAATGATAAGTTTCACGCCGACAATGACGAGCGGGCCATTTTCTTTTGCAAAGGGGTTCTCGAGACCGTGAAGAAACTGGGCTGGGCGCCCGACATCGTGCATTGCAACGACTGGATGACCGGCCTGATTCCGATGTACCTGAAAACGACCTACAAAAAGGATCCAATCTTTAAGGATGCCAAGTCGGTGTTTACTATTTATAACAACGAGTTCAGTCACAAATTCGAGGGCGACATCATTGAGAAGGCCAAGATGCTGGATATTGATGATGAAATGCTGGCGGCCCTGAAGTCAGCCGACTTCGGCGGTTTCATTAAAGTAGGCATGGAATATGCCGACTCCGTAGTGAAATCTGACGAAGACTTCAGCGACAACCTGAACGCGATGTTCGCCGAATACTCGCAGAACAAGCAGTTTGGACAGGTCAGTGCCGACGAAAACCTGCTTACCTCTTACTACACGCTTTATAATGAATTGGCCAGCTAATAGCGCCTTCCGATTTGCCTCGGTTTCCTTTTTTTCCGCGACGTTGTTGTTTACCGCGGCGAGTTGTGAAGATCCCAACGATTTAGGCGTAGAACTCCCGGGGGCCGCGCCCATCAATGCAGAATACCGTGACTTTCCCGTCACAGCCTCCACCGTGCTTCAGACCCCTGTAGAAACGCTGAACTCCAGCCACTTTCTGGTGGGTCGGGTCCAGGATACCAAGCTGGGAACGACTACGGCCAAAGCCTTCGCGAACCTGCGCGTAATTTCTGCCGGCACCGTACTAACGCCTAGCCAATACACCAATCCAACTCTGGACTCCGTGGTAGTAGTTGCGGGCTTCGATCAGGTGTATGGAAGTTCTGCCCAACCAGTTTCGTTTGACATCTATGATCTGGCCAGTTCGCTGGATGACCGGGGCACGTACAATTCTACCACCACTATCCCGCTGGGCAGTCTGATTGGTGGTGAACGGACCAGTTCCCTTAATCGCACCAGAATTGAACTCCGGCCCAACGGGCTCAGGGCCAAGATCCTCGTGAATGGAGCAGTCGTTGATAGCGTTAGTAGCGTTGCTGTCGCCGATGCGACGGTACGTCTGACCCTGTATAGAAAAGCAGCGGGGGCCACGCTTCCCGAGATTCCTTCCGCTTTTGCCCAGAGCGTTTTCACGGCCATCAAGGATAAGAATACGCCCTTCACCCAGGCCGTTCTGACTAGTTTATGGAAGGGCATCGCCCTGGTGCCATCTACTACCTTTCTGGGTAGCGTAGTTCGCTTTAGTCGGGCGCTTGAAAACCGGGTGATTTTCTATTATCACGTTGATGGCTCCGATACTACCCCCGTACCTTACCTGTTAAGCTTCAGCAACAGCGCGGGTACGGCTAATGCTCCCCGGGTTTTCACCCAGCTTAATACGGCATTCAGGGCTCCGTTCGATCAGCTTGCTGACGGTACTAAGTCGGTGGCGCCCAGCGCCCCGGACCAGGTAGTCTACATGCAGGAGGGTCTGGGTTTGGGAACCAAGCTGGAAATTCCAGGCTTAGCGGAGTTAATCAACAACCGTCAAGGATTGGCGATTAACCGGGCGGAATTGCTCGTGCCTCTAAAACCTAATACCAGTCTGGTTTTTCCCGCACCAAAACAAGCATTTCTTTACGAGTTGGACGCCAACAACAAAATTCTACAGCGCATCGTGAATATTTCCCCTGTCGAGCGGATTGTTCAGGCTGACGGGGCCAATCAGCAAGGGGCCGGGATCAATGCTACGGCTACTTTCTACGACTTAGGCCCAGCTAACAAGTACTACAGCCTGAACCTGACGGGTTACCTCCAGTCGTATGTCTATGATATTCTGGGCGGTGAACGGCCCGCGGCGCTGATGCTTTATCCGGTTGTCCGCTATTCTCCCCAATCAGTAAACCTCACGCTGAACCGGGCCGTGCTAGACGCGCCGAACATCAAACTGCGCGTGTATTTTTCTAAGCTGCGCTAACTTTTTTCGTTTTTCATAATCCCTGCGGCACGGCCTTTGTTAAGGGCCGTGTCCTTTGATTTTCTCCCAACATCTCTTTCTCTGACACACTATGTGCGGAATTGTCGCTTATATCGGATACCGGGAAGCTTGCCCAATCATCATCAAAGGCCTTCGGCGGTTAGAATACCGCGGCTATGATTCTGCTGGCGTGGCTTTGCTGAATGGAACGCTCAACGTCTACAAAAAAAAGGGTAAAGTCCAGGAGCTGGAGAATTTCATAGCCGAGAAAGATACCCACGCGCACATTGGCATGGGCCATACCCGGTGGGCTACGCATGGTGAGCCCAACGACTCAAACGCTCACCCCCACTACTCCACCTCCGAGCGGATTGCCATCATCCACAATGGCATTATTGAGAACTACGCGGCGCTGAAAATCCATCTGCAAAAGCAGGGGCACGTGTTTCACTCCGATACGGATACGGAGGTTTTTGTCAATCTGATTGAGGAAGTTCAGAAGCAGAACAACTGCACGCTGGAGGAAGCGGTACGTCTGGCGCTGCACGAGGTGGTAGGCGCGTACGCTATTGTCGTACTCAGTAAGGATGATCCCAACCAGCTGATTGCCGCCCGCAAAGGCTCTCCCCTGGTAATCGGCATTGGCAAGGACGAGTTCTTCCTGGCCTCCGATGCCACTCCTATTATCGAGTACACAAACGAAGTGGTCTATGTAAACGACTATGAGATTGTGGTCATTCGCGATGGGAAGCTTGATATCCGGAGCAAGGAGGACGTGAAGCAGACGCCTTACATCCAGAAGCTGGAAATGGAGCTCGACAGCATCGAAAAAGGGGGCTACGAGCACTTCATGCTGAAGGAGATCTTTGAGCAGCCCCGCTCTATTCTCGACTCTATGCGGGGTCGTCTGGAACTGGAAGCTGGCCACCTGAACATGGGCGGTATCCGGGCCTATGAGCGGAAGTTCGCGAATGCCGAACGCATTCTTATTGTAGCCTGTGGCACATCGTGGCACGCGGGTCTGGTGGCGGAATACCTCATTGAGGATCTGGCCCGCGTTCCGGTGGAAGTAGAATACGCGTCCGAATTCCGCTACCGTAATCCGATTATTACCGAGCGGGATATCGTTATTGCCATTTCCCAGTCGGGTGAAACCGCTGATACCCTGGCCGCTATTGATTTGGCAAAGAGCAAGGGCGCTACCATTTTTGGTATCTGCAACGTAGTCGGCAGCAGTATTGCCCGCGCTACCGATGCCGGGGCTTACACGCACGCCGGGCCGGAAATCGGCGTTGCGTCAACCAAAGCCTTTACCGCTCAGGTGACGGTACTCACCCTGCTGGCCATGATTGTGGGCCATCAGCGCGGGACGCTCTCCGACACCAAGCTGCGGGAGCTGATGATGGAGCTCAGCAACATTCCCTCGAAAGTGGAGAAAGCGTTGCTGCTGGACGCGGAGATTAAGCAGATTGCCGAAATCTTCAAGGATTCAACCAACTTCCTCTACCTGGGCCGGGGCTACAACTTCCCGGTGGCCCTGGAAGGCGCCCTCAAGCTCAAGGAAATCAGCTACATCCACGCCGAAGGGTACCCGGCGGCCGAAATGAAGCACGGTCCGATTGCCTTGATTGATGAGAACATGCCGGTGGTAGTAATTGCGACCAAAGACAGTTCGTACGAAAAGGTAGTGTCGAATATTCAGGAAGTGAAAGCCCGCAAGGGCCGTATTATTGCCGTTGTGACTGAAGGCGATGATGTCATTCCCGGTATGGCTGAGTTCGTAATCGAGGTACCGGCAACGAGCGAAGCGCTGATGCCGCTGGTATCGGTGGTGCCACTCCAGCTGCTCTCCTACCACATTGCCGTGCTACGCGGCTGCAATGTAGATCAGCCCCGGAATCTGGCGAAATCAGTGACGGTGGAATAACTTCCCTGGTTAGTAGAGAAGGCCGCGCGGAAATTCCGGGCGGCCTTTTTTGCGCCGTTAGATTTACGGCAGGCGAACCGGCAGGGCATATTTTTCGCTTACTTTCGGCCAAAGAACTGATCTTTTCTCTTTCCCTTTTTCCGTTGCTTGTTATGGCCAACACCATCATTTATTCTGCCGCTGCCCCCGCCCCGATCGGGCCTTACAGCCAGGCCATCCAGGCGGGTGCTACCGTGTATGTTTCGGGTCAGATTCCGCTGGATGCCGCTGGCCAGCTCGTTGGCAACGGGGATGTGGCCGCCGAAACCCACCAGGTAATGCGCAACCTGCAAGCCGTATTAGAAGCGGCCGGACTCACCCTGCGTGACGTGGTGAAGTGCAGCATCTTCGTCAGGGACCTTGGTAACTTCGGCCTGATCAACGAAACCTACGGCAGCTATTTCCCGGCCGACTACGCGCCGGCCCGCGAAACGGTCGAAGTAAGCCGCCTGCCCAAAGACGTGCAGGTGGAGATTTCGTGTATCGCGGTAAAATAGTGAGGTGGTGAAATGGTGGGCCGGGGCGGTTGCTATTCTGCTGGTGCTGCTTACGCAGATTGAACATCAACCGCCCCAGCTCACAATTTCACCATTTCACAAATTCACCGTTCGTACCTTTGCGCGGCGTTTTTCTATCCTGAAGAATGCCGCGAACTGACATTTTTATGGAAAGAGAAGTACGGGTGCGCTTTGCGCCCAGCCCCACGGGGCCGCTGCATATCGGCGGCGTGCGCACGGCGCTGTATAACTACCTGCTGGCCCGCAAGCTAGGCGGAAAGATGCTGCTCCGCATCGAGGATACTGACCAGAACCGCTTCGTACCCGGGGCCGAGCAGTACATTATGGATGCCCTGCGCTGGTGTGGCATCGAAATCGACGAGGGAATTGAGCAAGGGGGCCCCCATGCCCCCTACCGCCAGAGTGAGCGGAAGCCGATGTACCGGCAGTATGCCCAGCAGCTCATCGACAATGGCCATGGCTACTACGCTTTTGACACGCCCGAGGAACTGGACGTGATGCGGGCCCGCCTCACGGCCGCGAAGGTGCCTAATCCGCAGTACAACAGCATCACCCGCGCCCAGATGCGCAACTCCCTCACCTTGCCCGAGGACGAGGTGAAGCAGCTGCTGGAAGGCGGAGCCCAGTACGTGATCCGGCTGAAAGTACCCCGTAAGGAGGAAATCCGCTTCAACGACCTGATTCGGGGCTGGGTGGTGGTTCATTCCTCGGCCGTGGACGATAAGGTATTGATGAAGTCGGATGGGATGCCAACCTATCATCTGGCTAACATTGTGGATGACCATCTGATGGAAATCACCCACGTTATTCGGGGCGAGGAATGGCTGCCTTCGGCCCCGCTGCACGTGCTGCTGTATCGGTACCTGGGTTGGGAAGATACCATGCCCCAGTTTGCTCACCTCCCCTTGCTGCTCAAGCCCGACGGGACCGGCAAACTCAGCAAGCGGGACGGCGACAAGCTCGGCTTCCCGGTATTTCCGCTGGAATGGCACGGCACCGACGCTGAAACCGGCCAGCCGACGGTGAGCCGCGGCTACCGCGAAAGCGGCTATCTGCCCGAGGCCTTCATCAACTTCCTGGCTTTCCTGGGCTGGAATCCCGGTACCCAGCAGGAGCTGTTTACAATGCAGGAGCTGATTGACACGTTCACCATCGAGCGCGTGAGCAAGTCGCCGGCCCGCTTCGATCAGAACAAAGTGCGCTGGTACAACGAACAGTATCTGCGCGCCAAACCCGACGCCGAGCTGGCCCACTACCTGATGGAGGCGCTGCACCAGCAGGGCATCGAAGTACCCGCCGGCAAGGCCGAGCAGATTGCCGGGCTGGTGAAGGAACGCGCCACCTTCCCCGACGATCTGGCCAAGGAAGCACAGCTGTTCTTTCAGCGCCCCACGGCCTACGACGAGCAGGTTATCAGCAAGAAGTGGAATGCGCCGGTAGCAGCAGCCTTAACCGCATTTGCGCAGGAGTTGACCACTGCCCCCGATACCACGCCGGACGGCATCAAAACGTTGCTTACTCAGGTAGTTGAAGGCCAGGGCCTGAAGCTGGGCCAGGTACTGCAGGCGCTTCGCGTAGCCGTCACGGGGGCCGCCGCCGGTCCCGATCTGATGCAGGTGATGAACATTCTCGGAGCGCAGGAAACGGCGCAGCGAATTCAGGCAGCGGTGACGACGCTGGCGGCCCAGGGCTAAGCATTTCGGGTAACGTTTTTATACAGCCCTGTTTCTACTGTCTCAAAAGCCGCCCGCAGGAAACTCCAGGCGGCTTTTGAGACAGTAGAAACAGGGCTGAAAGCGCGAGCCATCCGGGCCGGCCGAGGCAACTTTGCGCATCCGTCCCACGAGTTGTATCGTAAGCAGAGGCCACGGCGCGCCTTTCGAAAAGCAGCGCTTCGTTCCCCTAACTCGTCACCTCTAACCGGACGCGCAGATGGCTAAGAAACCCGTTAATAAAACCAAGAAAACTGACCCCGACAAGAAAGCCCGCGTGCATAAAGAGCTGGAAGGCTTTGAAATCAAAGTGAATCCGCTCGGAGAAATCACGTCCAACTATTCCATTGAAGACATCAACCTCTTTCTGAACCGCCACGTGCGCGATAAGAAGCTGGTGAATCGTGACGGGCAATTCGGAGAGAAGGACGACGACTTCCCCGTAGAAGACGGGGTGCAGGAGCCGGAGGAAACCGATGATGACTTCATGCGCCGTACTACCAAGGAGGCCAAGAAGAAAAGCGCTACGGGCGAAGCAGACGCCACAGAGGCCGATCTGAAGCGGGAGCTACCAGACGATTAGCGTCCTATCCCGGTTGCTTACAGCCCAAAAAAGGAGCTATCCGGGCGGGCAGCTCCTTTTTTGGGCTATTACCCGGCAATTTATCCGGGTTTCACTATACTTGCCTGATCGTTCTTTTCTCCTTTCCTTCCGCTTCGCCATGCTCTCCCACGACGTCGACTACCGCATTATTGGTTCTGATATTCAGGTTCTGGAAATAGAGCTGGACCCGAACGAAACGGTGATAGCGGAAGCCGGGGCGATGGTGTATATGGAGGAAGGCATTGCCTTCGAAACCAAGATGGGCGATGGCTCGGACCCCGACCAGGGCGTTCTGGGCAAACTGTTCTCAGCCGGCACCCGCCTGCTTACGGGCGAGTCGTTGTTTATGACCCACTTCACGCACCGGGGCCACACAGCGAAGAGCCGCGTGGCGTTTTCAGCCCCTTATCCCGGCACCATTATCCCGCTGGACCTAAGCACGCTATCGGGGGGCCTGATTGTGCAGAAAGACGGGTTTCTGGCGGCGGCCCGGGGTACCAAAATCGGGATTCACTTCAACCAGCGTTTCGGAGCCGGCTTCTTCGGCGGCGAGGGCTTCATTCTGGAGAAGCTTACCGGCGACGGCAAGGCCTTCATTCATGCCGGGGGCACCGTTATTGAAAAACGGCTGAACAACGAAATTCTGCGGGTAGATACGGGGTGCATCGTGGCCTTCGAGCCCAGCGTCAACTTTAGTATCGCCCGCGCCGGAGGGTTGAAATCGATGATTTTCGGGGGCGAAGGTCTGCTCCTGGCCACGCTGCAGGGAACCGGCCGGGTGTGGATTCAATCTATGCCGGTCAAGAAGCTGATTCAGGCGCTGATGCCTAATGGCACCAATGCCGGCAAGGAAAGCGGCGGCATGCTGGGTCGGCTGACAGGCGGCGTGCTGAACGAGTAGCGACAGTCGTCCGGAAGACACCCTTTCAGTCCGTCAGCCGGGGCTTGCGGGTGGTGTCAGCCACAGCAGCCGGGGCCGCGGCAGCCGGGTCATAGCTCAGCGGGATGGTATCGTCGTGCCCCACGGTGAAGGCAATAGCGCCCAGGCTTATAACCAACGTTGCCAGCAAGAGGCCCAGAAGCCCTAGCATCGTCTTACGCCCGGGCTTGATAGCAGCCCACCAGGAGGAACGATGCCGCCGCCGCCGCGGCGCATGGGGGCGATGAGAAGAGTCTGCGACAGTAGGCACGGTGGGAGCGTGAGTTTTAACAATTATACAATATACTTATAAATATCTAAGACGGATTTGCCGGCCACCCGTTTTTATGGGCAAATAGACTACCGTAAATACCTGTTTTTGATAGCCTGCCGGCTACGCCGGTCAGCATTCCCATAGCACGATGACCGCAAACCCGAGCGGGCCCTGAACTACTGATCTGATTCTCGTAGAATTTCTTCTACCACCTCCCGGGAATTGCTCAGGCGCGGTACCTTATGCTGTCCTCCTAGCTTACCCTTGCGGCGCAGCCACCGCTCAAAGGTACCCGGGGCCGCTATTGTCAGTACGGGTGCCACCAGGGCCAGGTCGCGGTGGCGCTTGGCATCGTAATCAGAGTTCAGCTGGCGCAGAGTTTGGTCCAGCACGATGGCAAAACGGGCCGGATCCCGGGGCGGACGACTAAATTCCACAAGCCATTGGTGGCCGCCGCGGGAAGCGCGGGTAGCGTCGAAATAGATGGGGGCCACCGTGAAATCCCGCACGGTGGTGCCGGTAGCGGTGCAGGCCGCCGCAATGGCCGCGTCGGCATTTTCGATGACCACTTCCTCGCCGAAGGCATTGAGAAAATGTTTGGTGCGGCCCGTAATGCGGATGCGGTACGGAGCCAGACTGGTAAACCGGACCGTATCGCCGATTTTGTACCGCCACAGCCCGGCATTGGTGCTAATCACCAGCGCATAGTTCTTGTCCAGCTCCACCTGTTCAAGGGTTAAGGTCCGGGGAAAGGCCGCCTCAAACTGCTCAGCCGGAATGAACTCGTAGTAGATGCCATGATCAAGCAGCAGCAGCAGATCCTGGGAGCCCGGCTGATCCTGCAGGGCGAAGTATCCTTCTGAGGCGTTATAGATTTCCAGGTAGTTCATCTGACTGCCCGGAATCAACTGACGGAACAGTTCCCGGTAGGGCCCGAAAGCCACGGCCCCGTGCAGAAACAACCGCAGGTTGGGCCATACGTCGGTGATGCTGTCAGCCCCCGCCAGCGCCGTAACGCGACGCAGCAGCACAATCATCCAGGTGGGCACGCCCGCCAGCACCGACACGTTCACATCCAGCACGTGGCGGGCCACGCGCTCAATCTTCTCCTCCCACTCATCCAGCAGGGCCAGCTCCAGCGGCGGCGTACGAATATATTCGGCCCAGCCCGGCAGGTTCTGCATAATCACCGCCGACACATCCCCGACGCGCGAATCCGAAGCATCCGGACGGAACGGGTTGGGCGCGTGGTTGCCCCCCAGCGACAGGGTTTTGCCGTCCAGCACCCGGGCTTCGGGATAAAGCAGCGTGGCCGTAGCCGTCATGTCGCGGCCGGCGCGGTAGTGGCAGTCGTGCAGCGAATCGTGGGTGACGGGAATGAACTTGCTGCGGGCATTGGTAGTACCAGATGATTTGGCAAACCAGAGCACGGAGCCAGGCCATAGTACATCGGCCTCACCCCGCAACACCCGTTCCAGCGTAGGGTAAAGGTCTTCGTAGCTACTCACCGGGACGCGCTGGGCAAATTCGTGCGGGCCCGGGGCATCGGCGAAACCGTAGCGCCGCCCCCACTCCGTAGCGCGGGCTTTAAGCAGCAATTCCTGGAACACGCGCTGCTGCACGTCGTGCGGGTGCTGGCGAAAGTGGTCGATGCTGGCCAGCCGTCGCTGCACGGCCCACGTCAGAAGGGAGCCAATCACGCTTAGTATACTTTGCGCTTCAGCTCGAAATGCTTGCCCAGGTACACGCGGCGCACCATTTCGTCGTCGGCCAGCTCTTCGGCGGTGCCGGCTTTGAGCAGCTTGCCCTCGAAAAGAAGATACGCCCGGTCCACGATACTGAGCGTCTCGTTCACGTTGTGGTCGGTGATGAGAATACCGATGTTCTTGTGCTTGAGCTTGGCCACAATGCCCTGAATTTCCTCCACGGCAATGGGGTCGACCCCGGCAAAGGGCTCGTCGAGCAGCACGAATTTGGGGTCGACGGCCAGGGCCCGGGCAATTTCAGTGCGCCGCCGCTCGCCGCCGCTCAGCACGCGGCCCAGATTTTTGCGCACGTGGGTCAGGCTGAACTCGTGAAGCAGCTCTTCCACCTTATCGCGCTGGGCCTGCTTGGGCATATTGGTCATCTGGAGCACCGATAGGATGTTTTCCTCCACGCTCAGGTCCCGGAACACGGAAGCCTCCTGGGCCAGGTAGCCGATACCGCGGCGGGCACGCTGGTAAATAGGCAGCCTGGTGATGTCTTCGTCGTCGAGGAAGATGCGGCCGCTGTTAGGCTTCACCATGCCCACCGTCATATAGAAACAGGTGGTTTTGCCGGCTCCGTTGGGCCCCAGCAGCCCCACAATCTCGCCCTGCTCCACCGTCAACGACATATCGTTGACGACGGTGCGGGACTTGTACGTCTTAACCAGGTGTTCAGCGCGAAGAATCATTGGCACAAAGGTAGGAAAAGCGGCCGCAGGCCGGGCCTCTCCCCAACCTGCGGCCGGTAGAACGACGGGCGGCAGCTTAACGTCTGTCTTGGTCTGCAGCAAACAAGCCAGTCGCCCTGCTTTTTCCGGAACGGCTCTACCGCAGCGGCTGCAGCACCTGGTCGCGCAGGGCTTGCTGGGCCGGGGTGGCGGCGGGGTTAGCTTCGAGCAGGTTTTTCAGCTCCACGTCAAACTCGCGGGGCTCCGCTTTTTTTTCCTGAGCTGCCGCGGCACCCGATTGGAACCGGACCGTTACGGGCTGGAGCGAAACCGGCTCGACGAGCGGACGCAGCAGCTTTTCGGCGTTGGCCATATCCAGCGCGGTGCTGTTCACGGCCAGGATTACGTCGCCCTCACTCAGGCCGAAGCTGTTTTGCCCGGGCTTGGTGGCCGCCACGATAAACTGCTTTTTATCGGTGTCGTAGCGGAATCCCAGGTTACCAAACGCCTTGATCCGGCTCTGCCCCGAAGTCTGGAAGCGCCAACCGATTTTGTCGAAATACTCCGGGTAGGGCAGCGGCTGGCTGCCGATAACGTACTGGTCGAAAAACTGCTGCAGGGCGGGGTTGGTCAGGGCCACGACTTCCGGAATCAGGTCCTGGTCGTTGAAGGAGCGCGTAGGGCCGTATTTCTGGCGCAGGGCCAGCAGCACGTCGCGCAGGCTTTGCCGGCCCTGGCTCAGCTCCTGAATGCGGATATCGAGCAGCAACCCGATAAGAGCCCCCTTGGCATACACGTTTTCATACATGTCCTTGTAGGGCGGCTCCAGAATGTTGCGGCTCATCTCGGTGAACGAAACGGAGGGATATTTCTCCGCTTTGTCGATTTTCTCCTTGATGCGCTGGCGGAATTCGCCGGGCGGCACGAGACCGCCGCGCACCTGCACCAGCTGGGCCATGTATTCCGTCACGCCCTCGTACAGCCACAGGTGCTGCGACATTTTAGGGTTGCGGAAGTCAAACTCCCCGATTTCGCGACTGTGAATGTTGAGCGGGGCCAGCATGTGCAGAAACTCGTGCGAGGCCACTTCCTGCACCATGCTGCGCAGGCGCTCGGTATCGGGCACTTCGGGCAGAAAGTACAGCGACGAATACGAATGCTCCATGGCCCCGTAGCCGCCCTTCTTACTGGCCAGCGGCGAGCTGAAGCTGGGGAAATACATCAGAAAGTGGTACTCCGGCACCGGCATCTGCCCGAAATATTGGGTCAGCGCCTCGGCCATAGGGCGCATAATTTCGCGCACCTGGGTGGCCTGCACCGCGCCGGTTTCCGAGACGACGGCTACCGAAATCCGGGCCCCGCCGGTGCTGAAGCTGGCCGTGTCGGGCTTGCTGTACAGAATGGGCGCATCGGCCAGGTCGACGTAGCTGGGGGCCGTGAACACGTCCTGGGTGGGGGTAGCACGGCGCGTGGCCAGGGAAGTAGCCCCGTAAAAGTCCGCGGGCTTGGCTACCGTCACCTCATAGGACCGCATTTTGTAGCCTTCGAGGTAGCCGTACAGGCCGTAGTGGTTAAGCACGAAGTTTTTACCCGCGTCGAAGTTGGTGCCCCCGGGCTGGAAGATGAAGCCGTCGTCCTGCTTCACGTCCCAGGTATCGTCGACGAAATATTCGAGGCGGACCAGGCTGGGGGCATTGTCGATGACGAACAGGTTGGCCCCGTTTTTCTTCACCTTCAGCTTGTTGCCTTTCCCGTCGTAGGCCGTGAAGCTGGTGACAAAGCGGCCGTAATCCTTCCTGGAGTACGAACCGGGGATAACGGAAGGCATGACGTACGTAGCCTGGGCTTCCTTCACCGGCGGCGTATTGACGACGATGCGTACCTGGTCGTTGGTGGCGCGCTGCAAATCCAGCGCAATCTGGTAGCCGGCTGGCTGCTGGGCCTGCGCCTCAGATGCCACGCCCAACGTCAGCCCGAGGGCGAGATAAGTTAGTTTCATGCGGTAAGAATTAGGATAAAAAGCCGGCGTAGCCAGAGCCAGCCGGCCGATACTGTTGCGGCCCCAAAGCTGGGGTTTTTCCGCCAGTACTATCGGCTAAACGTACGTCACATCCGGCAAGCTGCGTAGTTTGCCGCGACTACATTCTCCCGGCGGGCGGCCCGCTGTTTTTTTCCTGCGCTATGTCCCGTTTCAAAACCCTCAGCCGCTACGCGCTGGCCTTATTTTTCATTGGAACCGGCATCCTGCACTTTGTAGCGCCGGCCACGTTTCTGCGCATCGTGCCGCCCTACCTGCCGGCACCCGGGCTGCTGGTGTACCTGAGCGGGGCCGCCGAAATAGCGGGCGGCCTGGGGCTGTTGCTGCCCGCCACGCGCCGCTGGGCCAGCTGGGGGCTGATTGTGCTGCTGGCAGCCGTGTTTCCAGCCAACGTGTACATGCTACAGACCCACGGCGCGGGTCTGCCGGTGCCGCTGTGGGCCCTGTGGCTACGCCTGCCGCTGCAGCTGGTCCTGATTGGGTGGGTGTGGTGGTGCGGGCAGGAGGAACGCATCCCCGAGTCCTGATCCGTATTTACTGCCTACTCCGCCCAGCGGATATCCTTCACCCGCAGCTGCAGGTTTTTCACACCGCGGTATTCATTGATTTCCACCGTGTAGCACACGTTGAAGGGCTGGCCCTGCAGGATTCGCTCGTGGTATTCGCCCAGGCCGAAGCCGATGGCGTCGATGGTGTGCTGGCCGTCCTGGGTGAGGGCCAGCTTGAGGTGGGAGTTGCCCACGATGCGGGCCGAGTTGGTGGCCGCGTACACGTTTTCCGACTCGAACACCGGGTTGGGGTTGCCGGGGCCAAAGGGCTCCATCTGCTGCAGCAGCTTGTAGAAGCCGGTCGTGATTTCGCTCAGCGGCAGCACGGCGTCGATTTCCACCGGCGGAATCATCTGCTCGGGCAGGATGCGGCCCGCCACGATGCTCTCGAACCGAATCCGGAACTTGTCCACGTTTTCGATGGGCAGCGTGAGGCCGGCAGCGTACATGTGGCCCCCGTACTGATCCAGCAGGTCGGCGCACTCCTCAATAGCCTGATGCACGTCGAAGCCGACTACGGAGCGGGCCGAGCCGGTAGCTTTGCCGTTGCTCTGGGTCAGGATGATGGTGGGACGGTAGTACTTGTCGAGGCAGCGGGAAGCCACAATTCCGACTACGCCCTTGTGCCAGTCTTCCTTGTAGAGCACGGTGGAGTGGGCCGTGCGGTGGGCACTATCGTCCTCAATCATCTGCAGCGCCTCCTTGGTGATGCTGGTGTCGAAGCCGCGGCGCTCCTGGTTGGTTTTGTCGACCACGCCCGTTTTCTCGGTGGCCTCCTCCTTGGTTTTGGCCAGCAGCATGGCCACCGAGCGTTTGGCATCACCCATGCGCCCGGCCGCATTGATACGCGGCGAGAAGCCAAATACGAGGCTGCTAATGTTGAGCGGCCCCGCGCCCAGCCCGGCCAGCTCCCGCAGGGCATCGAGGCCAGGGCGCTGTCGGTAAGCCGGGTCGTTGAGCAGGCGCAGGCCATGGTACGCCAGGGTGCGGTTCTCCCCAACGATTGGCACAATGTCGGCGGCGATGCTCACGGCCAGCAGATCGAACATGGTGTGCAGCGGGGCTTCGTCCAGGCCCTGGTTGTCGCTGAAAGCCTGCATCAGCTTGAAGCCCACGCCGCAACCGGAAAGCTCCTTAAACGGGTACTCGCAGTCGGCCCGCTTGGGGTCCAGTACGGCCACGGCCCGGGGCAGCTCGGCGCCGGGTAAGTGATGGTCGCAGATAATGAAATCGACGTTCCGGGTGTTGGCGTAAGCTATTTTATCTACTGACTTCACCCCGCAGTCGAGGGCGATAATCAGGGCGTAGCCGTTTTCAGCAGCGTAGTCGATGCCCGCTTCCGAGATACCGTAGCCTTCCTTGTAGCGGTCCGGGATGTAGTAATCGATCCGGTCGCTGCCAAACAGCGGACACAGGTAAGAATACACCACGGCCACCGAGGTGGTGCCGTCCACATCGTAGTCGCCGAAGACCAGCACTTTCTCCCCTTCGTGCAGGGCCCGCACCAGGCGGGCCACGGCCCGGTCCATGTCGCGCATCAGCAGCGGATCGGGCAGGTCGGCCAGCGCCGGGCGGAAATAAGCGTAGGCTTCGTCGTAAGTACACACGCCGCGCTGGCAAAGCAGCGCCACGATGGCTTCATTCACGCGCAACGCCCCGGCCAGGTGGCGCACTTTCTCAGCCTCGGGCGCGGGCTTGCGAATCCATCGTTTTTCCATAATTTCGGGAGGCTGCCCTAGCGGGCTACCCCTCCAAAAGTAAGAAGAAAACCGCGTCCACCCCGCCCGTCGGTTCCCGGCCCGCCCCCCAATACGTACTTTTGGCTTTCCGCTTTCTTTCGTAAGCCGCCATGAACAAGCTCCGCGCCTTCTATCAGCAGTACCGGCACTACATCCTCTCCGACGGACTGATGTACCTGGTGTTCATCCTCGCGCTGGTCATCATGTTCATTTTCTTCCGGTAAAGGCCCGGCAAGTCCTGCTATCCGGCGGGCAGGGCAAACCTCAGTTTATGACGTCGCCGCGCAGCCTGCGGAAGCGCTTGCGGGCTTCCGCGGTGTAGATGCTGCCGGGATACTTCACCAGCAGCTGATTGTACAGCTCCTTGGCCTTTTCGTGGTCCTGGAGGTTTTCTTCGGTGATGCCGGCGGTCAGAAATAAGGCATCGTCGCTGAGCACGTCATACTTCGGATTGGCCGTGATCCGCTGCAGCGTAGTCAGCGCATCCTGGTAGTTGCCCATGCGCCGCTGCAGCTGAGCCTTCAGGTACCACGCGTCATCGGACAGCGCGTGGCCGGAATATTTCTGCAGGAGCTTATCGAGCCCCAGCACGGCTTCGGGCAGCCGGTTCTGGAATACGAGCAGCTCGACCCGGGAGTAGTCGCGCAGGGCCACCCCGGAAGTATCCATGGCGGTGTTATCGGTGATGAGCAGACTGAGCTGCATGGCGTCGTTGGCGATTTCGCGGCTGGTGGCTTCCTTCAGAATATCCAGATGACTCTTCGCCAGCTTGAAGTCACCGGCATAATAGTTCAGGCGGGCATTGCGCAGCTTGGCCTCATAGCCGACCGGCGAGTCCTTGTGCGACTTCTCCACCTGCGAATACAACAGCGTAGCCTCCCAGGGCTCGTTACGCAGCAGGTAGATGTCGGCCAGGTTGATCTTGGCGTCATCCACCACTTCCAGGCTGGTCCGGGGCAGGTCGATAATTTCCTGGAGCAGCGTCATGGCCTTGTCCTTCTCATCGAGCTGAAAGGCATACAGCGCGGCCATGTTGCGCAGAATCCCCGCCGTTTCCGGCGTCCGGCCCAGTTCGGTTAACACCTGCTGGTATTCGGCAATCAGCCCCCGGATCTTGGCGGGGTCTACCGGATACGTACTGCGCACCTGTTCCTCCCGGGTCTGCACCAGGCGCTGCCGGGCCAGACCATAGAAGGGCCCTTTCCGGTACTCCTGAATCACGTAGCTATACCCGTCGATGGCGCTTTCGTAATCCTTATTCCGCTGAGCAATGGCGGCCAGCTCCAGCACCCGCTGGCCCTCGGTCCGGCCGCGGCGGTCCAGCGCCTTGGCCTGCACCAGCGCCCCCCCAAAGTCGCGGCGCTGCACCTGCAGCCAGAGCAGCAGCTCGCTGTTGGCCGCCCGCTCGGGGTACTGCTGCACGTTGGTAATCAGCAGGCGCTCCAGGGCATCAAAATCTTTTTCCTCCCGCAGGCTATTCTGCAGCATGTTGCGCACGAAGGGCAGCTGCTTTTCGTCCTGCTGCACCAGCCGCAGAGTTTCGGACATCACCTTGTCGGTCTGCCCCGCCTGGGTGTAGAGCTGGATGAGCTGGGGGGCAAATTCAGTGTCGCGCTTAGCCAGCTCCCGTCCCCGCAGATAGGTTTTTTCGGCCCACTGGGGCAGCTTACGCTTCAGGAACTCAACGGCGACGGCCAGCACCTGCTCCGCCCCGGTCTGACTGACGACGCGCTCATACTGCTTGTCGGCCGCGGCCGCATCACCGGCCAGGGTGTACAGACTGCCGAGGGCCACCCCGTAGGCCACCTCTTCCGGGTGCTGACGAATGCCTTTTTTCACCAGCTTCTCGGCGTCCTTGTACCGCTTAAGGTTTTGCAGGACCAGCAGGTAGTCGGGCAGCACGTTGGCGGCTACCTGCTCTTCGGCCCGCAGGCGGCCGAAGAGGAAAGCGGCTTTCTCGTTTTCCCCTTTGCGGGTGTATTCGCGGGCCAGGGAAATGCCCCCGCCGGCCTCCTGTGCCCGGCCGGGCACGGCACCCAACAGCCCGCCGCTCAGTAGCAGGGCCAGAAAACATTTACGATACCGGGCTGAAGGAAACGGACGCATAGCGGGGGAAGTCCGGTGGAGGATAATGGTAAGGTAAACCAACGCGGGGCCGGTTTCATTGCAGGCCGGCCAGGAAATCAGGCCGCCGCGGCCAGCACTCCGGGTGAATACGGGGGCCACACCCCCAACACGGGCGGAAACAAAAAGGGCTGCACCCGAAGGTACAGCCCTTTTTGCTGGCTGCGCGGGGCGCAGGCGCTTAGAAAAACTTGGTCCGGTTATCCTTGATTTCGGCCCGGGCCTTCACCGCTTCGTAAATGGCTCCGTCAGCCCGCGCCGTGCGCTGAGCGGCCAGCTGCTGACGCAGGGCTTTCACATCCTGCGGAGCCGTAGGCTTCACAATGGTGCCGCCTTCGAGGATGAGCACACCCTGCTCGCCCTGAATCGGGGCGGACTTCTGACCGGCTTTCAGGCCAAAGGCCCGGCCCAGAGCTACCGGCTCGCCGCCCAGACCCTGGATGACGCCCGTGCCTAGTACTACGTCGCTGGCGGTTTTCACCTGAGCTGTCGGGCCGTAGGCGGCGGCAATCTGCTCCAGGGTTCCTTTTTTCGGATCGAGCTTGGCCATAATCTGCTTGGCTTTTTCCTCGTTGCGGACCTGGGCCGTCAGCTCGGGCTTCAGGCTGGCTACATCAGCCGTACCCTTGGCCCGCTCGCCGGTGAGGGCGGCAATAACGTATTGGTCGTTCAGGTCAAAGACTTCGGAAATGTCGCCTACTGCCGTGGTTTTACCTCCCTGGCCGGCCCCGTAGGCCCAGCGGACCAGCTCACGGGCATTCTGCAGCGCGCCTACGGCCCGGTCGCCCCGGCCCAGACCTTTGGCTTCCAGCTTTTGCAGGGCTTTGTCTTTGGTGACCAGCTTACGGAACGAGTCAAGACTGGTAGCCTGACCTTTCAGCTCCTGGGCTTTCGCATAAGCAGCCTCCCGGGTGGCATCGGAAGGAACAATGGTTTTCTGGACGGCCGCAATCTGATACGTCTGGTTGGTTTTCGGCGCCGTGACTTTGATGATGTGGTACCCGAAAGAGGTTTTCACCAGCGCGGGCAGCAGGCCGGCCGCCGACACGCCGAAAACGGCTTTTTCAAACTCGGGTACCATGCGGCCCTGGGTGAACCAGCCGAGGTCGCCCCCTTGCTCCTTGGTGCCATCGGTGCCAAACTGACGAGCCATAGCGGCGAAATCAGCGCCGGCTTTGATCTTGGTCAGCAGATCCTGGGCTTTCACCTTCGCCGCGGCCTCCGCTTCCGGCGTGGTGCCTTCGGGCTTGATAAGGATATGGCTGGCACGGGCCGAAGCCTGGGCGCCGAGTTTCTGTCCCGTCACCTTGAAGATGGAGTAAACCCCGTTCTCCGCGTAAGGGCCGTATACCTGCCCTAGCTGCAGGGGCTGCTGGCCGCGCAGCTTTTCGGGCATGTCGGCCGGCGAGACGTAGGCCGCGCTGTAGGGCTGGTCCGAATTGAGCTTCACGAACAGCGAATCGACCGGGGCCGTGCGGAACTGTGCCGTCAGCTCGTCCACCGTTTTGCGCACGCTCAGGCTGTCTTCCGACGAGGACGTTACGGGGATGATGACGTACTCGACGTCGCGGCCATCTTCCACTTTGTAGCGGCCTTTGTTTTTGTCGAGGTAAGCCTGAAGCTGCTCGTTGCTCACTTTCACCGCCGAGTCGGAGAGGGAGAAGTAGGGCACGAACAGATAGCGGAAGCTCGCCTTCGTGTTCTGGTTTTCCCCGAACAGCTTGGCCTCCGCCGCCGTGACGTAGGTCGAAAGCTTGATCAGGTTGTTGTATTTGTTGGCGAGGCGCTCCGGACCCAGATTGGCTTCAAAGCTCCGGAAAGCGTCCTGCGCCTGGGGGGGCAGCTTGTCGAGGTTGCGCAGGTACTCAATCACCTTGGTCCGGTCGAACTGGCCCGTCTTAGGGTCGGTGAAAGCCTGTTTGATACTGGGATGCACATTCTTGCCCTGAACCATATCCGTCAGCTCGTCGTCGGACACTTTCAGGCCCAGCTTGTCGAACTCTTTCTGGAAGGCAATGCGGTAGATGGTCTGGTTCCAGGCCTGCTCGCGCAGATAGCCCATCGTCTGCTCGTCGGGCTGGCGGCCCTGCTGGGACACAAACTGCTGCTTGGCCTGCTCGACGGCCGCCTGAAACTCGGTGAATTCTACTTTCTCGCCGGCGACTTCGCCCACTACGTTTTCATTGCGGTTAAACAGACGGTTGTTGCCGCCGATCAGGTCGCCTCCGACGATAAAAAGCAGCAGTCCGATGGCAACAACGCCAACGGCCCAGCTCGATTTTTCCCGAATCGTGTTAATTAATGCCATTTACTTGAAAAAAAGCGCGGTAAGAAAAGTAGAAAGAGGCGCAAAATAACCAGAATCCGCAACACATTCCAAGCGGGTGTGCTACCAGCCCAGCCAACAGCCCAGCTACGGGGGCAAGAAGCAGGCGCGGAGCTAGTTCCGGCGCTTATTGCGGGGGGGGATTTTAACGATTTTCCCGGCGGGCTTCAGCGGCGCCCGGGGCGGAAGGGCCGCTTCGCGTTCTTTTTCCCGCTGTTTGAGGTAGCGGTAGTACATGGTGCAGGCCAGCGAAATCATGAACAGCCAATAGTTGCGCTGCAGGCTTTCCATGGGCACCTTCGGATCATTTCCCGCCAGCGTCTGGTACACGCCTATCACGAACGTGACCACGCCCACGGAAAATAACACGGTCCGGCCCATTCCCGGGGCCCAAAATCGCTTCATACTCGGGCCGGTTAGGGTTTGGTTTTCGACTGATCGAGGGTGAAAACGCCTTCCGGCTTCCTAATCCGGTAGCGCGAGAAGTCCTGATTGGCGGTCAGCCCCTTGCCGGTGAGTACCTCCGTCAGGGTTTCCACCCGCACCGCCATTTCGGGACGGGTGTAGATGTGCGCTTTGGCTTTGTCGTAAAACAGCTCCTCGGTGTTCATGGTCTGCTGCTTCTCCTCATTTTTCACCCGCACGTCGCCCCGGATCACGTAGAGATTGGTGTTCTTCTCAAACTTGCCATAGTTGCCGCGCAGCGTATTGACCACGGTGCGGCCGCCGTTGCCGTAGAAGGTTACGGTCACGCCTTGGGGGTAGATCCGGTCGCCGGTTTCAAAGCTTTGCTCCAAAGGGGCCGCCAGTCGGACCTGCAGCTTAGCCGAGTCACTCATCAGCGTCACAACGTTGGTGACTTCTACGGTCGGGCCTTTGTATACCATCTTCTTAGCCGCCGCCGAATCCTTTTTCTCGCAGCCTGCGGTCAGCAAACCCGCCAGCAGCAGGCTGGTCGGATATCCCCAGGGCCGGATTTTTTGGATGAGCATAGCGGCCCGGTTACTCAATGCGCCGCTTAACAAACCAGCGGTTATTCAACGTTACGCCCAGCTGCAGCTTCAGGTAGTCGTCCTTCACATTGCTGACCGTGCGGGTGGTTCCGGCTTCGGTCAAGGGGTATTGGTCCAGGTTGCCGCGCTGCCCATACGTGAAGGCCAGGCTGATAATGGTAGCATCGAGGGGGGTAGCGCCCGGCAGCGGCAGGCCGAAACCCCAGCTTACGGACCGGTCGTAGAGCGTTTGGCCGTTCGGCTGATAGGGCATCTGGGTCGCATTCAGGCCCGCCCGGTAGGTGATCCGCTTAAAGTAATTGTCAACGGACGTGGCATCGGGGGTGAATTCGCCTCCTACCCCCAGGCGCACGGTATTCTTAAGATCAACCGCAACCGCGGAGCCCGTAAACGCCCGGTATTTTGACCACTGCTGATGCGCCGCGTCCAGATTAACGCTCCAGTTCTTGTTGTTGTCGAAGCTCACCCCACCCTGGGCCAGTGCGGGCACGATAGCCTTGCCCTTCTCGTCGATGACTTCATCCAGGCGCTCCAGTTCGAAGCCACTCACATTTTCCCGGGTCTGGGTCCGGCTGCGGGTGCCGTTCAGGTTGGTCTGCAGGCTGTACACGCCGGCCAGGTTATAGTTGATTTTATCCGTGACCTTACCCCGGTAATGCAGAGCACCCCGGAAGGCAAAATCGGAAAAATGCAGTTGCTCTATGCGGATGCGCTTGGTGATGTCTTCCGCGGCATCCGTACTCTTGACTATTGCCGTGCCGGTAGAGAAATCGGTGCTGCCAAAAACGTACGAAACGGTAGCCCCCACTGAGAGGCCTTTCCCGATGCGGTAGCCCTGCGACAGATAGGCCTCCGACAAGCCCCCTTTGCCCCGCTCCTGAATCAGCACCTGTGCTTTGTCGGGGTCGTTGAGGACGGTCGACAGGGTGTTTGACTCGTAGTCTACCGAGGTATACGGCTTCAGCCCGGCCGCGGCGCCCCAGCTTTTCGACAGTGGCACGGCCAGCGCCAGATAGCCCAGCGAGGCGCTGCCCGAACGATTGGCCTGACTCACGGTATGCAGCCGCCGAAACAGCGCGTTGAAGCCGGCTTCGTACGTCGTGCGCGACACGTAAGCCAGCATCGCCGGGTTCAGCTCGTTGACGTTTGTACTGTTGGGCGCGGCCAGTCCAATACCTCCCATGCCCTGCTGCCGTACCCCGCCGGTATTGCCCACGAAGTCGCCAAAGCCCACCCGGGAATACGGGGAGTTGCCAAGACCCTGTCCCTGGGTACGGGAAGCGGATACCAAGCCCAACAAAACCAGCCCCGCGAGGCCGGCGAATTTAGTTTTCAACATTATGCACCAGTATGCGGTGAAGCCCGAGTAGCACGAGCTCCGGAATGACAAAGATATGGCCTTTCAGCCGGGGTTGAAAAAAACGCGCGTCTCCCCCGGCCAGTATTACGGCCAGGCGCGGGCTGCTTGCCCGGTAGCGGGCTATGAGGCCTTCAACTTCGGCTACCGCCCCGTTGAGTACGCCACTGCGGATGGCCGCCTGGGTGTCGTCGCCCATCAGAGCTACAGCAGCAGTAGGGTCGGTGGGCATCGCTACCAACGGCAGGCGACCCGTGAGCTGGTGCAGCGCGGCGAAGCGCATCCGCAACCCCGGCGCGATACTGCCCCCGCGGAAGGTATGGCCCCTCTCGACCCAGTCGCACTTGATGGCCGTACCGGCATCAACCACCAAAGTGTCGCCGGAGGGCCGCAGCCAGGCCGCCCCCACTGCCGCCGCCAGCCGATCGGCGCCCAACGTGTGAGGCGTAGCGTAAGCGTTCCGGAGGGGTACCGGCGTCGTCGCCGGGGCGAATTCCACTACCGTTCCGGCCACCAGGTGGCGCAGCGGCTCTATCCAGTCAGCCGTCGACGCCGCTACCGAAGCGGCCAGCACGTGCTGCGGCTGGAGCCGTTGCACCGTGGTAAGCAGCTGGTCCAACGTCAGGCCGGCCGCGGTTTCCAGCAGTACGTCGTCTTCGAAGCAACCGTATTTTACGGCGGTGTTTCCTATATCGAAGACGAGGGTACGCATGAGGGCAGAGGAGTTATGGGCTGATCAGCTACCAGTGGCGAAACAAAACTGCTGCCAACTCGCTGCTCCTAAGAGTCGGCGGGTTGGCAGCAGGTTGCTTGTTACATGAAATACTTCAGCCGGATAACTTCCTTTTCGGTCAGGAAGCGCCACTTGCCGCGGGGCAGGTCTTTCTTGGTCAGGCCCGCGTACTGCACGCGGTCCAGCGCGACTACCTCGTAGCCGAGGTGCTCGAAAATGCGCCGCACGATGCGGTTGCGGCCCAGGTGCAGCTCAATGCCCACGAAGTGCGCATTGCCCGCTACAATGGCCACATCATCCACATCGGCCTTGCCATCCTCCAGCTCCAGCCCCTCCGCAATCTGGCGCAGGTGGTCTTCCGTCAGCGGGTTGTTGAGCTCCGCCTGGTAGATCTTCTTGTTCTTGTGCGAAGGGTGGGACAGCTTCTGGGCCACTTCGCCATCGTTGGTAAACAGGAGCAGGCCCGTCGTGTTGCGGTCCAGGCGACCTACGGGGAAGATGCGTTCCTTCGAGGCCGTAGCCACCAGGTCCATCACCGTTTTACGGCCCTCGGGGTCTTCAGTCGTCGTGATGAAGTCCTTGGGCTTGTTGAGCAACACATAGACCTGCTTCTCCCGGTTCAGATTGGTTTTGCCGTACTGCACCGTGTCGGTGGGCTGTACCTGGTAGCCCATTTCGGTCACCACCTGGCCATTCACTTTGATTTCGCCGGCGGCAATCAGCTCATCGGCGTCGCGGCGCGAACAGATACCCGCGTTGGCGATGTAGCGGTTCAGCCGTACCGAGTCGGCCTTCTCCTCCTCGCGCCGCCGTTTGTTGCCGCGGGTTTTGTCGTCTTCGTAGTGTTTCAGGTTAGCATACGATGGCGCCTCGCCTTCAACTTCCCCCCGCTTCGGCTTATCGGCCCGGTTGGACGTGGCAAAGCGCTTGTCGGAGCTGGGGCTGATGCGCGGGGTGCGCTCCGCGTAAGGTCTGGCCTCGTCGCGCTGGTCGGCTCCTTCGCGCTGGTCCTCAAAGCGGCGGGGCGCGGCATTCCGGTCGCTATAGGTGCCCCGGTCGCTGCCGGGCTTGGTGCCGAACGCCGGACGCTCGCCAAAGCTGCGGCTCCCCGTGCCACCTTCGCGGCGTTCGGGCCGCTCAAAAGAATCACTCCGCTTCTCGTCGCGGGTAAATTCTTCCGGGGGCTTGCGGAAATCGAAAGGCCGAGCGGGCCGGATGGCCCGGTTCGGTCCCATGTCAGCTTCCCGGTCGAAGCTCTCTACCGGCGGCAGGCTCGGCTGCGGCTGGCTGGTACCGGATTCCTGCTCGAAAGGACTGGCTTTTTTGAATTTGCGGTTACGCTCCCCATGGTCACCGCGGGGCACTGCGGGCTTACCCTCCTGACGGTAGGGCTGGCCGGGCCAGTTGGCTTTGGGCTCGTACGGGCGGGCGGGCCGCTCATCGCGCGGCGACTCACTGCGGCTGCTCCCCCGACGGTCATCCTCCCGGCTTTCGCCGCGCCGCGGCGCGTCCCGGTCGAAGGAGCGCGGCGGCCGGCTGTCCTGGTCCCGGTTGAAGGGGCGGGCGGGACGGCTGCCGGTGTCGCGGCTGCCAAAGGAAGGGCGGTCCTGGCCTTCCCGGTTAAAAGGGCGACGGTCATCACTCCCACCTTGCGGACGGGAAGTGGAGCCACCCCGGTTGAAGCCACCCGGAGTGCCAAACTTCTTGGGCCCCGAATCGTTCCCGCCAAAACGTTTTGCTCCCCCAAATCCTCCACCTTCGCCGGGCTTACCCGCCGAACGGCCGAAAGAAGATGGGCGCGCCGGGAAATCCCGGCCCTTGGAACCGTCGTTGCCGAAGCGGTTGCTGCCGCCGGTGCTGCCTTCGGCGGGCCGGGGGGTGAACTTACGCGGACCGTTGGGGCCGCCGGAGTTACCGGATGGGCGGGAACCGGAGTTGCCGCGGTGTTCCGGCTTGCCGCCGGAATAAGGTTTCTTGCTCATGGTTGCAAGGTAAAAGTGCCGTATCGCTACGGTACAAATGAAAACAGAAATTCAAAAATCAGACCGGGGAATTGCCCTAACGAGCTATCCCGGAAAACAGTGCCCGGACCAGCAACCAAGCCCGAACGAGCCGGTTGAAAGTCCGGGCAGAATAGTAGCAGCAGTAGCCGTTTTAGTCGCGGCGGGCCATTTTGGCTTCGATGGAGTGCTGCGTGTGCGGCACCGCCCGCAGGCGCTCCTTCGAAATCAGCTTACCCGTACCGATACACACGCCGTAAGTACTGTTTTTGATGCGGATCAGCGCGTTTTCGAGCTGTTGGATGAACTTCATCTGGCGGGAAGCCAGCTGGTTCATGCTTTCTTTCTCGGCCGTATCAGCCCCGTCTTCGAGTACCTTCGAGGAGGAGGCGGTGTTGTCAGTACCCGAATCGTTGCGGCGGCTCAGGGTTTCCTTAATAAAGGTTACTTCCTTCCGGGCTGCGATGAGTTTATCCTGGATAATTTCCTGAAACTCAGCTAGTTCTTCCCTGGAATACCGTAGGTTTTCTTCACTCATGTTAGGTCAGAGAAAAATTTAACGTATTGGAGGTTAGTGACTTGCCTGGTAGCGCGGCCTAGCCCGGGCCGGTATGGCTTTTTAACAAGAGGCCCAACAGATAAGTTTGTTGGTGTTTTGTCATTGAAAGCTCCCTGCCCGGTTTAATTCAGCCTCGCCGCGAACCAGCATGATCCGGGCTCAAAGCTACGCTTTTGTCTGATACTGAACTACCGTTGCCTTTTTCAGTGATTATCCCTTTACCGGTCAAACGATCAGAAGCCCAGCATGTGGATGGCCGCCACGGCGCCTTCTACCCCTTTGTTGCCGTGTTTACCACCGGCCCGGTCCCAGGCCTGCTCGAGGGTATGGGTAGTAACCAGACCGAAAATAACGGGCTTGTTGAATTTCAGCCCAACGTTAGTCAGGCCCGCGGCCACGGCGTGGCAGATGTAGTCATCATGCTTGGTTTCGCCCTGAATGACCACCCCGAGGCAGATAACGGCATCTATTTCCTCGTGCTGGGCCAGCAGCTGCGCCCCCAGAGTCAGCTCGAAGCTGCCGGGCACCGTGTTGCGAAAGATGTTTTCCTCTTTGGCCCCGTGCTTCAGCAGCGTCTCGTAGGCGCCCTGGCTGAGGACGTCAGTAATTTCGCGGTTCCACTCGGCCACAACCAGGCCGAAGCGTTTTTCCGTGATATCCACGAAATGGTCGGAGGTGTAGTCACTCAGGTTTTTGAGGGAAGTAGCCATATGGTGTGTTGCCAGTAGTGTGTTGCCGGTTATGTGTTGCCAGTTGCCAGTTGCGTGTTGCGTGTTGCCAGTTGCCAGTTGCCAGTTGCGTGTTGCCAGTTGTGCGTGTTGCCTATTGCCAGATACTGCTCCCTTTGTTGGTCATCAGAACAGACTGGCAACTGGCAACACGCAACTGGCAACTCATCTAAACAAAAGCTGCGCCTCCCCTCCCGGAAAAGCGCAGCTTCACTGAATTGCCGTTGAGCTTACTTACCCGCCAGTCCTTCGGCCCGGGCCTTGAACTGCTTGGCTTCGCTGGCTTCCGCCGAGGTCTGGTAGTCGGTCAGGATTTTGTCGTAAGCGGCAATAGCCTGGTCGTAGTCCTTGGTTAGCTCGCGGGCCGAGGCTTCCTTCAGCAGGTAGCCGGGCGAGAAGAACTCGTTGGCATTGTGGTTCGCGGCTTTGTTGTAGAGGTCGGCGGCTTCCTTGTATTTACCCAGTTCCGAGTTAGCATCGCCCAGCAGCGCGTAAGCCCGGGCCTGTACCAGCAAGTCAGCGGAGGTGAAGTCTTCCAGGTAATCGATAGCCGCCTGGAACTTGCCGTCTTTCAGCGAAGCCACTCCGGCGTAGAAGTTGGCCATGTTGCCCGCCCTGGTGCCACTGTACTCCGTAGCTATGGCTTCCAGGCCATCGTACTGACCATCGCCTTTCATCGCCTTTTTCAGCGAATCAGCTTCCCAGTAATTCACGGCCTGGAACATGGCGGCCTGGCCTTTCTCGTCCTGCGACGAGCGCCAGGTGTAGTAGCCAAAAGCGCCTACCACGGCCAGCACCACCATCGTCAGCACCCCCAGCAGCACGTTCTTGTTGCGGCGCAGGAAGTCCTCCGAATCGGCCAGGCGGGCTGCCAGCGCGTCCGGATCTTCGAACAGGGGGTGCTCGGGCGTCAACTCGCCAATCGGCTGATTCGGATCGGCGGGTACCGGCTGCTGCTGAGGACGGTTTTGCGGGCTGTTGCGCGTGTAGGGAATCTTAGACATTACAGTTGATTTCGGGAAAGACGGCCCTCAGGCCGGGTAAAATTCCGCCGCAGGGTTAGTCGCGGATGTAGGGATAGTCCTGCTGCACGTACACGTCCTTGTAGAGCTCGTCGGCAGTGGGATACGGCGAAGTTTCGGCAAACTCTACCGACTCGCTCACCCGGGCTTTGATCTTTTCATCAATAGCCGTCAGGTCGGCTTCAGTAGCCATGTTGTTGGTCAGAATAGTATGACGTACGGCTTCGATGGAGTCGCGCTGCCGGTACTCTTCCAGTTCCTCTTTGGTGCGGTACTTGGCCGGGTCGCTCATCGAGTGACCTTTGTAGCGGTAGGTTTTAAACTCCAGAAACGTGGGGCCTTCGCCGGCCCGGGCCCGCTCAGCGGCGCGGGCCACAGCATTGTGGATGTCTTCCACGTTCATGCCGTTCACCGGCTCCGAGGGCATGTCGTAGCTTTCCCCCAGCGTGTACAGGTCCGTCACGTTGGACGTGCGCTGCACCGACGTACCCATCGCGTAGCCATTGTTTTCGACCACGAAGATCACGGGCAGCTTCCAGAGCATGGCCATGTTGAAGGCTTCGTGCAGCGCGCCCTGGCGCACCGCTCCGTCGCCCATGTAGCAGATGCAGAGGTTGCCGGTCTTGTTGTATTTCTCAGCGAAGGCCAGGCCGGCCCCCAACGGCACCTGAGCGCCCACGATGCCGTGGCCGCCGATGAAGTTGACGTTCTTATCGAACATGTGCATGGAGCCCCCCTTGCCTTTCGAGCAGCCGGTGGCCTTGGCAAACAATTCCGCCATGATAGCATTCGGCGAAGTACCGAGCGCCAGCGGGTGCGCATGGTCGCGGTAAGCCGTAATCCACTTGTCGTCTTTGGTCAGGGCCGAAACGGCTCCGGCCACGCAGGCTTCCTGTCCGATGTAGAGGTGGCAGAATCCTTTAATTTTTTGCTGCCCGTAGAGCTGGCCGGCCTTCTCCTCAAACTTGCGCATCAGCACCATCTGCTCGTACCACTGCAGGTACGTCTCCTTGGGAAAGACTGGCTTGGCCGGGCTTGTCGCCTGGGGGGTATTATTGGCCGCCTGGTCTTGGCCGTTGGGCGGCAATACCGGGTCTGGCTGCTTCACCGTATCAGTGGCAGCGGTAGGGTTGGTAGTAGCCTTCTTGGCCGACGATTTACTCGTCGAATTGGAAGGTTTTGGAGTAGCCTTTACTTTCGTCTCCGCCATCGTGCTCAGTTGTTCGCGTTTGGGATGCGAAAGTACGTAAAAGGATTGCAATTCCGAACCCCGAATGATTCTTGAAACTCTGCATCTGCTGTTCTTCAAAAACTACGATGAAGCCAATCTGCGTTTCTCCCCGCATATTAATTGCTTTATCGGCGACAATGGCAGCGGCAAAACCAACCTGCTCGACGCCATCCATTATCTGGCCCTGACCAAGAGTGCCTTCACTCCGGCCGATGCCCAGAGCATCAAGCAGGGGGAAGAGTTCTTCGTGGTGAAAGGCCGCTTCTGCGCCCCGCCCGACGATACCCGCGACACCATTCAGTGCAGCCTGCGCCAGGGTCAGAAGAAAGCCGTGACGCGCAACAAGCAAGCCTACGACCGTATCGCCGACCACATCGGCCGCTTCCCCGTGGTGCTCATCTCACCCTACGACACCGACCTTATCCGGCAGGGCAGCGAGGAGCGCCGCAAGTATTTCGACAGCCTGATTTCCCAGCTCAACCACGACTACCTGGAGCTGCTGATTGCCTATAACTATATCCTGCGCCAGCGCAATGCCCTGCTTAAGCAGGCTGCCGACCGCCAGGGCTACGACCGGGACTACCTCCTGGCCCTGGACGAGCAGCTCGTGCCCGCCGGCGAGCAGATTGCCCGGCTCCGCCAGCAGTTCCTGGCCGAGTTCACGCCCATCTTCCAGCGGCATTACCAGCAGCTGGCGGATAGCCGGGAAACGGTGACGCTGGACTACAAGAGCCAGTTGCCGGGTGCGGACTTTGCCCAATTGCTGCGCACGGCCGAGCGCAAGGACCTGGCCCTCCAGCGCACCACCGTCGGCCCGCACAAGGACGACTTCATCTTTCTGATGGACGCGGGCTCAGTGAAAAGCTTCGGGTCCCAGGGTCAGCAGAAGTCGTATGCCATTGCCCTCAAGCTTGCCCAGTTTGAAATTCTGGCGGAACACAAGCAGCACAAACCGCTGCTGCTGCTCGACGACATATTTGACCGGCTCGATGAGAAGCGCATCACCCGGCTGCTCCAGCTCGTGGCTGACCGCACGTTTGGCCAGGTGTTTTTAACCGACACTCACCTCGACCGCACCGACCGGGTTCTGGCTAACCTGTCGGAGCAAATCAGCCGCTTCCGGGTAGAAAGTGGTACCGTCACGGCTCTTTAGCTTTCCTACCGGCTACCTTTACCCGCACCGCTGTTCCGGCTTATCCTGCTTTCCAATGCGGCCCTGGCACCGGTTAGCTTCGCGCGTTATTATACTCCCCCGTTTTGAAAAAGCATAGCAACTCCGAGAACTCCCGTCAGGCTGACATCGTCACGCTCAAGGACGGAATTACGGCTTTGCTTAAGGCCTACCGACTCCAGGGCAAGCTTAACGAGGTGACCGTGGTATCGAGCTGGGAGCGAATCATGGGTAAGGCCGTTGCGCTCAAGACCCAGGAGATTTATATCAGCCAGGGCAAGCTGTTTGTCCGGCTCAGCTCGGCCCCGCTCAAGCACGAGCTGGTTATGGCCAAAACCCGGGTGCTGGAAATTATCAATGCCGAAGTCGGAGAAAAGGTAATTCAGGAGGTCGTTTTTTTATAGGGCCTGAAGTCGGGTCATCCCGCCACCTTCGGCTTTGGCCGGCTTCGTTTACGGTCTTCCCCCGGTGCTCCGGCTTGTCGCCGGCCAACGAAGCGGTTTAGCCAGTCAAGCAGTCTGTCATCCTGAGCAGAGCGAAGGACCTTATCCCGGCTGAACGCTACCCGCTCGATGAACTACCAGGCGTGATAAGGAACCTGTTTAGGGTTTCGGTTTTTTCGTCGTTTGTCATCCTTCATCTGGCGTACGCTTGCGAAGGACCTTCTCACGACTGCTCATTTTGGCCCAATTCCAAGTGGCACGGACGTGATAAGGTCCTTCGCTCCGCTCAGGATGACAAACGCTTAGAAAAAACGACGTTCTAAACAGCTTCTTTAACCAATCATTGCTAACCGGGATCTTCCCTCTTGTTGAAACCGCGTGCCGCGTGGGTGAATGGGCGGGCAAGCACCTGCCTCTCTCTATTCCCGGTACCCTGGCCCGGGAACTGACCCAAGTGCTTATAGCGGTTTCATCGCCGGCATTCGCTTATGGAGCCGCTACACTTCGCGGCTCAGCCACCGCGCCGCTGCACCGATTGTCGTTCAACGCGGGATCCGCGAAGCACCGCGGCTCTACCCGCTATGCATATGGTTCGTAAAACGGCTCTATCTAATGAAGCTGTTTAGTCGTTCAAAATACCTGTCATCCTTCGCAAGCGGACGCCAGATGAAGGATGGCAGGCATTTTGAACGACTAAACAGCTTTAATAACATTCGGGGTGCCCAGCACCGGGCTGGAGCGAAATAAAGCCACCGGCCCGATAACTCTCCTTTAGGCCAGTCAGGGTCGGCATGAAATATAGCGGGGCGGGTATCGGCTAAAATCACCGCCTGATACGACCCGCTTTTCCCCACCTCTGGTTCTCGGATATGGCCCCCTGCTTCCGGGTCTTTGGCGCGGGAGTAGTTTTACCAGTTGCTTAATCCATCCCAAACCCTCCTACCATCTCCCGCATGAGTTACCCTAAACCCGAATTTCGTCCGGTGTCTTATTCCCGGGTCACGCTTACCGAACTGATGATCCCGGCCTACGCCAACTTCGGGGGCAAGATTCACGGGGGCATTCTACTTTCCCTGATGGATAAGGCAGCCTACGCCGCGGCTTCCAAACACGCGGGCAACTACTGCGTGACGGTGAGCGTGGACGGCGTCAACTTCCTCCAACCCGTCGAAGTGGGGGAGCTGGTATCCCTGCTGGCATCGGTCAATTACGTCGGGCGTACTTCGCTGTTGGTGGGCATAAAAGTCATTGCCGAAGATGTCCGCAGTGGAACAGTAAAGCATACCAACACCTCCTATTTCACCATGGTAGCCAAGGAGGATAACGGCCAGCCAACGCCGGTACCGGGACTGGGCCTGGAAACACTGGAAGACACCCGCCGCTTTGTGGAAGCCATCAAAAGACGGGAGCTTAAGGACCGCTATCGGATGGAGTTTGATAACGCCGTATCAGCTTTGGCGGTACCGCGCGAGCTACACTTGTTGGCCCACGAGCGGTGTCAAATCATGTATTAACCCCGCTCGGCCCTTGTCGCTTTTATCTACCCTCAGACCACGTTCCATAGAGGCATTAGCCACCCGCAGGGTGACAAAAATGTTTCACGTGGAACATTTTTGTCATTTAGGGCCGTACACTTTCACCAGCAGCTCATTATAGGCTTCCAACAGGGCTATATACTTCGTCTGAAGGGCCATGAGCTGTTTAATCGGCTCCTGCTCGACACTCTGTAAAGCCCCTGAACGCGGTGTAACACTGTTAACAACATTACTTGTTACACCAGAAGCAACAAAGGGCAACACTGTTTGCTGTAACGATGTAAAATCACTGGAAAAGTCGTGTCCGATAATATCACCAACGCGTTTTACAAAGCCGTAATCAAGTGTTTCATCCTTGAATTTACGATAGATCGTAGGGCGGGTTATCCCAAGCTCATCAACAATACGGGTAATGGATATACCGCTGCTTCTGATGGCATCCTGAAGGATTTCGCCCTGATGTGGCATAGAGGAGTGCTGTAATGTATTGGGAGTGTAAATATGTACAATATGTCTCAACTGAACAAGCCCCGGAGTGTAAAACCGGACGCATTACAGATCGTGTAACAAGACAAAAACACCTTTCTTTACACGTTACAATGTTCGTATTACAGTGTCATTGTAAAGCAGGCGCTTTAACACCTACTTACACCTCCGTTACAGCTGCCGGACTTAAGGCCCTGCAACAGGTTCTGAGGCCGTTTCCGCGGTCCACAGCCAAACCCAGGCACCACCTGCCCCAAGGCTAAGATCAGTTACGCCTTCGCTCATGGGCAGTGTGGATGAACAGTTAGCGGACAGCTAGCCCCGGCTGCTGTTCAGAACATCGCGCAGCCGGTCCGGATAGTCGGTGGTGAGGCCATCAACGCCGAGCTGCCAGAGGGCCAGCATAGCCCCGGTGGCATTCACGGTCCAGGGCACGAGGCGGATGCCTTGCGCGTGCAGATCAGCGACCAACTCGGCGGTAACCAGACGGTACTGGGGCCCATAAACCTCCGGGCGGAAACCCAGCGCCGCGACGTGTTCCGCACAGGGCACCTCGTCTTCGACCAGCAGGCAAACAGGCAGTGCCGGGGCCTGCCGGCGCCCTTCCCGCAGGATGCGCTTATCAAAGGAAAGCAGGGTACTGCGGCCCAGGATTTGTTCCTCAGCCAGGACCGCCAGCACCTGCGCCACGAAGGGCGCGGGCTTGGGATGAAATAAATCGTCGTCCTCAGGGCAGGATTTTATTTCAATACTGAAGCGGATGGCCGGCCGGTTCAGCTCCTGAACGCGCTGCTCAACGGCGCGGATTACGTCGCGCAGCAAGGGCTTGTAAGCCGCTATTGATTGTTGCCGCGGAAACCCCGGATGCGGGGTAAGCCCACAGTCGCAGCGCCGGATTTCGGCGTAGCTCATCCGGTACAGATTGTGTTGGCGCTCCGCTCCGGCTTCAACAGCCCGGCCCCGCGCATCGCGGCACAAAGACGACAACCACGGCTCATGCGACACCACTACTTCGCCATCGGCCGCTAGCACAACGTCCATTTCCAGGGCGTCGACGCCCAGCTCCAGCGCGTACAGGAAAGCGGGCAGCGTGTTCTCCGGCAATAAACCCCGACAGCCGCGGTGGCCGTGAATCTCGGGGCGGGCGGCAAGAATAAGGCAAGGCGGCGGGTGGAGCATAGTAGCAGAGCATACGCAGCCGGACTACAAAAAGCAACGGCAAGCCATCTGACCGGTCTGAATTCCTGCTTTCGTAAGCCTGGCCGCAACTCCGGTACGCCCAGCCATGGCGGCGTTGGAGCAACCCTACCAGATGGGCCGATAAAACCGGTATTTTGCGTCCGGATTAACTCTCTTCTCCTCTATGAAAAAAATCATCCTGTTGCTAGTGCTCCTAGCCGTAGCTATCGGCGGCTACTTCTTCTACCGCAGCCTGACCACGGGCCCCAAATACGCCCTGGTGCAAGCCGCCAAAGCCACCCAGACGCACGACATGGCTGCCTTTGAGCGCTACGTAGACGTGACCAGCGTAACCGGGAGCCTGGTAGACCAGGTGGCGGAACAGGGCTCGGCCTTGGGCTTGCTGAACCCCGGTGGATTTGCGTTTCGGGGCGCCTTGCAGCTGCTCAAGCCCCAGCTGGCCAAAGCCGCCCGCCAGGAAATAGAGACTTACATCGAGACGGGTTCTTTGGAAGCTGCGGCGGCGGCCCGGCCCGAGCGCACGGTGAAAGTTTCGATGCTGGGCATGGCCAGCAAAGTGGTCAGCTCCGACAGTAAGTTTAAGGACATAAAGTACGTGAACGAGCAGGGCGACCAGGCCCTGGTCGGCATCGAGTTCACCCAGCCCAAATATGACACGACGCTGGTGGTAGAGCTCAAGATGCGCGATAAAGGCGACCATTGGCAGGTGACGGAAATCACCAATACCGGGGAGCTGCTCAAGCACGTAGCCCGGCTGGAAAAGAAGCGGCGACTGGGCGGCAACTAAAGCGCCCGTCATCACTCCTACCGCAAACAAAAATGCCCGTCGCTAAGTAGCGACGGGCATTTTTGTTTACTGGTTTAGCTTCTTAAACCTAGAGGCTGGACTTGCCACGGCCGGCAAACAGGTAGTAAATGATCAGGCCCCCGATGGGGAAGAAGAAAATAATGGCCGCCCACAACAGCTTCTTGCCAATGGTCCAGGGCTGCCGGAAAACGTCGATCAAAGCCAGCACATCAAGTACCAGGATGATCATGCCCCAGAGGGATGTGCGGCCATTGCTGTTAAAACGGCTGCACGAAGAAACGGCGACAGTCAGGGCAATCAGCAGGCTGGCAACCGGCAGACGGCTGGCGAGAGAGGTGAGCTTATTCATCAGGAGTCAGGTGTAGGAGAGTGGAAAGGGAGTATGCCGCTCTGTACGCACGACGCCTTAATATAGATATACCGGATATCTTTTTACGTATGCAAACCTTTGATTATCATATTATTAAAATAAATAAGTCTGGATTTGCTGCCAGAAGTAGGTGGCGACGGAGGGGTAGAAAACCAGCGCCAGAATGACCCCATACAAGGCCCCGTAAAAGTGGGCATCGTGGTTGATGTTGTCGCCGGAGCGGCGGCCCTGGTAGTAGGAATACGCCAGGTACAGGAAGCCGAAGATGAACGGCTGAATCGGAAACGGAATGGGGAATATGATAATCCCCTGACCCTTAGGGGCAACGGGATTAAACATGATACCAGCAAAGATAACCGCGGCTACCCCGCCCGAAGCGCCCAGGCTCCGGTACTCCGGGTCGTTGCGGTGGCGAAAGTAGGTAGGCAGGTCCGACACCACGATGCCGCCGAGGTAGAGCGCCAGGAACTGCAGCAACCCGGTGGTGACACCCCCCAGCTGGACGAAGATGTTCTGCACCTGCTTGCCAAAGGAGTAGAAGGCAAACATGTTGAAGATAAGGTGGGCCCAGCCGGCGTGCAGAAAGCCGGAGGTGAGCAGGCGGTACCACTCGTTCTGCTTGCGCAGCACGTAGGGTCGCATGATCCAGCTTTCCATGAGTTCGTGGTTGGACCAGGCGTAGATGGAAATACCGGCGGTGAGCACCAGCAGAACCAGGGTGGCATCGAGAGTGAGCATAGGCAGGGAAAGAGTGAGAAGCGTTTTCGGGGCTTGCAGGACTTTATCCGTGTACAAAGCCAGGCGAAGACACGGAAGAATGATAAAATGCTGGCACAGGGCTTAAAAACGCCGTAAAAAAAGCCCTTTTAGCTTTCGCGCTCCATAAGCTGCAGCGCCAGCTGACGCAACGGCTCCTTGCGCCCGGCCGGGGCCACCACGCGCTCCAGGTGGTGCAGGGCATCCCGGAAGTAGTCGTTGATAAGCGCCTCGGTCTGGGGGCGGATTTCAAGCTCATCGTAGACGGTGCGCACGGCCTGCACTTTGGCCGCGGCATCGGCTACCGGCTGACCGATGTGCCGGGCCAGCACCGTACGCTGAGCCGCGCTGGCCTGGGCCTGGGCGGTGAGCAGCAGGAAGGTTTTCTTATCGCTCACGATGTCGCCGCCCACGCGCTTGCCGAAAGTGGCCGCGTCGCCGTACACGTCGAGCAGGTCGTCGCGGAGCTGGAAGGCCAGGCCGATATCGGTGCCGAACTGGCGCAGGTGGTCGGCATCCTGCGCGCTGGCCCCGCCGAGCAGGGCCCCCAGCTCCAGCGCGAAGCCCAGCAGCACGGCGGTTTTCAGCCGGATCATATCCAGGTACTGCGTGATGCTGACGGTGGCTTCGGTTTCGAAGTTCATGTCCCACTGCTGGCCCTCGCACACCTCGGCAGCGGTCTGGCTGAACCGGCGCAGCACGGTAGGCAGCAGATGGGCCGGAATGTCGAAGAACAGCTCGTAGGCCCGCACCAGCATCACGTCGCCGCTGAGGATGGCCACGTTGGCGTTCCACTTCTCGTGCACCGTGAGCTGGCCGCGGCGCAGCGGCGCCTGGTCCATAATGTCGTCGTGGAGCAGGGTGAAATTGTGGAATACCTCTACGCCCAGCGCGGGCTTCAGCACGGGGTCCAGGTTGTCGGTGAAGACGTGGGCCCCGAGCAGAGTGAGCAGCGGCCGGATGCGCTTGCCGCCCAGGGCCATGATGTAGCGGATGGGCTCGTAGAGAGCGGTGGGCTGCTGGCCGTAATTAAGCTGAGCCAGGCCGGCGGTGATTTTAGCGGAGAAGAAACTGAGGTCCACGGAGTAAGGAGGAGTTGCGGCGGAAAGGTACGGAAGAGTAGCTGAGTGGCTGAGTAAGCTGTAAGCCACGAAAACGTCCGTCATCCTGAGCAAAGCGAAGGACCTTATCCCGTAGGAACGAGCCGTTGTGGCGTCAACCGTTCTAACGTAATAGGGTCCTTCGCTTTGCTCAGGATGACAGACGTTTTATAGCAGGTGCCCCCTACCGGCGGCGCTTGCCCTTATCCCCACCGCCGGGGCGGCCGCCGCCGCTACGCTCGGGGCGGTAGCCGCGGGGCTTGCTGTTTTCGCGGCGCTCCTGCTGCTCGCGCTGCTTTACCGAGTCGGGGCGGTTATCTACCAGCTCGAAGTCGATGGTGCGGTCGAGCAGGTTGGCGGCTTTCACGATTACCTGCAGCTCGTCGCCGAACTGGATGATGCGCTTCGAGCCCCGGCCCACGATCCGGTAGTTGTCCTTGTCGAGCTCGAAGGTGTCGCCGGGAATGTCGCTCAACCGGATCATGCCTTCGCACTTGTTCTCCTCGATTTCGACGTACATGCCACGCTCAGTGAGGCCCGAGACTACGCCGGTGAACGTCTCGCCGATAACCTCCGACATGAACTCCACCTGCTTGTACTTGATGCTGGCGCGCTCAGCCGAAGCCGCTACTTTCTCCCGCTCCGACGAGTGCTTGCACTCCTCCTCCACTGGCGCTACTTCCACGTTGCCGCCGCCTTCGAGGTAGTGCTCGAGCAGGCGGTGGGCCATCATATCCGGATAGCGGCGGATGGGCGAAGTGAAGTGCGAGTAGTGCTCAAAGGCCAGCCCGAAGTGGCCCATGGGCTCGGTGGTGTAGATAGCCTTCGACATGGTGCGGACGGCCAGGGTCTGCAGCACGTTCTGCTCCGGCTTGCCCATCACTTCCGACGACAGGTCGTTGAGCTCGGTGCTCAGCTTCTTGGGATTGGTCAGGTCCAGGACGTGGCCGAACTTCTTGGCGAAGAGGGCGAAGTTCTGGAGGCGGTCCGGGTCGGGGGCCTCGTGCACGCGGTAGACCATCGTCATGCGCGGCTTGCGGCTTTTGAGTTTGAACACGAACTCAGCCACCTTGCGGTTGGCCAGCAGCATGAACTCCTCAATCATCTTGTGGGCATCCTTGCGCTCCTTCACGTACACGCCCAGGGGCTTGCCGTTCTCGTCGAGCTTGAACTTCACTTCCTGGGTTTCGAAGCTGATAGCGCCACTCTTGAAGCGGGCCGTACAGAGCTTCTTGGCGATGCTGTTCATCAGCACGACTTCCTCGGCGTAGTCGCCCTCGCCGGTTTCGATGCGCTCCTGGGCATCTTCGTAGGCGAAGCGGCGGTCGGAGTGAATGATGGTTTTGCCGAACCAGGAGTCGTAGAGCTTGCCGTTCTCATCGAGCTCAAACACGGCCGAGGAAGTGAGCTTGTCCTCGTTGGGCCGCAAAGAGCAGAGGCCATTGGACAGGCGCTCGGGCAGCATCGGAATCACGCGGTCGACGAGGTAAACCGAGGTGGCGCGGTGCTTGGCTTCGCGCTCCAGCTCGGTGCCGGGCCGCACGTAGTAGGTCACGTCGGCAATGTGGACGCCAATTTCCCAGTGGCCGTTTTCCAGCTTCTGAATCGAGAGGGCGTCGTCGAAGTCCTTGGCGTCGGCGGGGTCGATGGTGAAGGTGGTGATGCCGCGGAAGTCACGGCGGCGCTTGATTTCATCGGCCGGAAGCACCTCGGAAATGCCTTCCGACTCGGCTTCCACCTCGGGGGAGAACTCAAACGGCAGCCCGAACTCGGCCATGATGGCGTTGATTTCGGCTTCGTTGCCGCCGGCCTGCCCGAAGCTGCGCACTACTTCGCCCGTGGGGGAGCGGTTCGCGTCGTTCTCCGGGAATTCCGTGATGCGCACCAGCACCTTCTCCCCGTTGTTGGCACCGTTCAGGTTCTCGTAGGGCACAAACACGTCGAAATACAGCTTGCGGTTGTCGGGCTTTACGAAGCCCATGCCGCCCTGGATCTGCAGGCGGCCCACCACTTCGGGCCGGGCGCGCTTAAGCACCTCCACTACGTCGCCCACGGGCCGGCCGTCGCGGGAGCCGCGCAGGCGCAGGCGCACCGTGTCGCCGTGCATGGCAAACTTGAGGCGGTCGGTGAAGACGCGCACGTCGCTCTCGCTTTCTTCCGAAATCACGAAGGCAAACGTGTTGGTGGCCAACGATACGGTGCCAACGATGGTGTCGGCGGTATGCTTGAAGCCGGTGGGGCTCACTTCGGGCTGGTCGGTGTCAGGGAAGTCGAACCCGGCTTCGCGGCGGCGGTGCACCACGGGGTCCTGGCCAAACTCGGCTTCCATGGGGCGGCCACCGCGGCGGGCGGGTACCGGTGTGTTCTCCGGATTGCGCGGTTTGCGGCTGCTGGCGGGTGCCGTGGCCGCCTCGGCCGCACCGGGGTCGGTGAGGCGGTAGTCGTCGTTCTGGAGCAGCGTGAGCTGGCCGGAATTCTTCAGGGCCTTCAGGTGGGTGAATACCTCTTCGCGCTGCTCTTTGGTGGTCACGCCGAGGCGGCGGGAAAGCTGGCGGTAGGCGAATATTTTGCCGGGATTATCGCGGAATACGCGAAACACGAGGTCTTTGGTGATGGGGGCAGCAGCGGCTTGGTCGCCGCGGGCGGCCTTCGCGCGGGGGGCGCGGGGGGCAGCGGAATCGTCTTTTTCTTTCATCAGAAAATGCGGGCCGCCAGTGGTTGTCTTTTTCGCAGGCGGCTTGGGTTGATAAGAAGGCCCGCCGAAGAATTTCAGGCTGGCCCAAGTGAATGTACTGGAGCCCGGGAAAGGGCGGTGCCGGCCAATTGCCGGGCTTCGGGAAGATAATACGGAATATCTGGGCGAATAACTATTTCAGGCGGGAAAAGTAAGGTTACGGTTAGGTTAAGGGTAGGGTAATTTGAACGTCATGCCGAGCGAAGCCGAGGCATCTCGCGTGGGGTCGTCACCAAAGCCCCTGTCATCCTGAGCAGCGCGAAGGACCTGCCTCATTCCGCGCTGTAAAACTCCTTTCAACGCACAAGCTCCTTCTCCGCGCCACAGTGAAGGGCTTTACTCGTTTAATCAGGCTTGGCAGAATATCCGAGGCAGGTCCTTCGCTTTGCTCAGGATGACAGACGTGTATTTGACAATTCCTGCTCTATCGTTCTGATGACAGGCGCTTTTTTCGACTTCCCTCCTGCTGCCTACGCCCGGCTGGCTACGGCGGCCCGGATGTCGGCGGGCTCATCTTTGGGAATGGCGGCCAGCAGCTGGCGGGTGTACTCGTGCTGCGGATTAGCGTAGACCTCGGCCGCCGGACCGCTTTCCACAATCTGCCCCTGCCGCATCACCAGCAGCCGGTCGCTCATAAAGCGGGCCACCGACAGATCGTGGGTGATGAAGAGGTAGGTGATGCCGAAGTCACGCTTGAGCTGGTTGAGCAGGTTGAGCACCTGCGCCTGCACCGATACGTCGAGGGCCGACACCGATTCGTCGCAGATGATGCACTTGGGCTGCAGGGCCAGGGCGCGGGCAATGCAGATGCGCTGGCGCTGACCGCCCGAAAACTCGTGCGGGTAGCGCAGGTAGTGCTCGTCCTTCAACCCAACCGTAAGCAGCAGCTCCAGCACCCGGGCTTTCTGCTGGACTTTGGTACCGCCGACACCATGCACGCGCATCGGCTCCAGAATGGCTTCGCCCACGGTCATCATCGGGTTGAGGGCCGCGTAGGGGTCCTGAAACACCATCTGGAAATCCTTGCGCCGTCTGCGCAATTCGCCGGCGGGCAGCGCCGCCAGATCCGTGCCTTCGAACAGGATGCGGCCCGCCGTTGGTTCCACCAGCCGCAGCAGCGCCCGGCCCAGCGTAGTCTTGCCGCAGCCCGACTCGCCCACCAGCCCCACGGTTTCGCCGGGGTAAATATCGAAGCTCACCCCATCCACGGCCCGCACAAACTCGGGGTGGCGGTTGAAGAAGCCCTTGCGGATGGGGAAATGCACGTTCAGCCCGGAAACCTGCAGCAGCGTGGTGCCACGAATTGCCGCAGGCTTCGTGGTACCACTATCGTTGAACGACCCACCGGCGGATGATGCGCGGCTTTGGTCATGGTCTTGTTCAACGATAGTGGTACCACGGCTGGAAAAAGCCGGGGCACCACTCTGGTCCGCAACCGCATCATTATGTTCCACGGGGAACGTTTTGGCGGTTTCGAGGGAAATGTTATCGGAGCTGGCAGTTACGGCTAAAGTTGAGCTTGCGGGCTCGGGGTGAATGAGCTTTTCCACCAGATTACCCGCCGCGTCCTCGGTCATGAAATCGGCTACTACGGGCAGCCACGGCTTACCCACGGAGAGCTTGGGGCGGCAGGCCAGCAGCCCCTTGGTGTAGGGGTGCCGGGGGTTAGTGAAGATGTCGAGCACGGGGCCCTGCTCCACGATGCGGCCGCGATACATCACCAGGATGCGGTCGGCTATTTCGGCTACTACGCCCAGATCGTGGGTGATGAAGAGGACGGCAGTGTTGTGCCGGCGGCGCAGCTCGTCGATGAGTTGAAGCATGCGGGCCTGCACGGTCACGTCTAGGGCGGTGGTGGGCTCATCGGCAATGAGGATGGCGGGGTTGCAGGCCATGGCCATGGCAATCATCACCCGCTGCTTCTGGCCGCCGCTGATTTCGTGCGGATACGCCTTCAGGATCTTCTCCGGGCGCGGCAGCTGGGCCATCGTAAACAGCTCCACGGTGCGGGCTTCAGCGTCTTTCCGGCTCAATGACGTGTGCAGGCGCAGCGCTTCCACTACCTGGCTGCCGCAGGTGTACACCGGGTTCAGGGACGTCATCGGCTCCTGAAAAATCATCGAAATCTCGTTGCCCCGCACCTTTTGCAGCTGCTTATCGGGCAGCGTAAGCAAATCGACCTCGCCCAGCTCCTGCGAGTGGAACCGCGCCGTGCCGGAAGCCACCCGGCCCGGCGGCATCGGAATCAGCCCCATCAGCGCCAGCGACGTGACCGACTTACCCGAGCCCGATTCGCCCACGATGGCCAGCGTTTCGCCGCGGTGCAGCTGAAACGACACGTCGTTCACCGCCCGCACGTCGCCACGGTGCGACTGAAAATCGATGGTGAGATTGGAAACGGTGAGGATGGGCTCGGGCACGGGCAATAGATTCGGTTGAGCGGCAGGCGCTACGGGTAAAGATAAGAGCGGAGATAGTAGCGCGAACGTTGCTAAGCAAATTGCGGAAGAGCCACAGCGCGGCGACAGGTTTGTAGAAAATCGCGCAGTCGGCGGCTCAAAGCCGCGTAGCGGCGACAGAAACACCCGAACGGATCTGTCACCGCTACGTGGCTTTTATAGTCTCCCTGGACACTTGCTACAAACCTGTCGCCGCGCTGTGGCTCTCCCGCGCAAAGTTCGCGCTACTACTACCGAAAACGGCCGGCTGAATTGCTTCAGCCGGCCGTTTTGCTTTCAAAAAACCGGCTTTTAAGACGCTACTTCCGGGGTTTCCGCGTCATAGCGGGCTTTAGCGGCGGCGGTATCCCCGGCGGCCGGCGGCTGGGCTTCGGAGTGATCGAAAAAGCGGTTCTGGTTGAGTAGAATCAGCATCACCCCGATGAAAATGGCCGAATCAGCAATGTTGAAGATAGGCCAGAGCGACAGGTGGTAGCCGCCAACCAGCGGCCAGGTGGAGGGCAGAATGCCTTCGTAGAGGTCCAGGTAGAGCATGTCAATCACCTGCCCGTGAAACCAGGGCGTGGGCGCGCCAAACGGGGCGTTGTCGTAGATGATGCCGTAGAAAATGGAGTCGATCAGGTTGCCCACGGCCCCGCCCAGAATAAGCGCCACGCAGAGGATGAAACCCGTCGCGGCGCGCTGCCGCCAGAGCTTGTGGATGTAGTAGATCCCGCCAAACATAGCGACCAGGCGGAAGCTGGTCAGCAACACCTTCCCGTAGGGCGGCGGCAGCTCGACCCCGAAGGCCATACCGGGGTTTAGCGTGTAGTGCAGCTTGGCCCAGTCGCCGAGCAGGGTTATTTCGCCGGGCATGCCGGGCAGCATGTAGGTGTGCGTGGCCCACTTCGAGAGCTGGTCGATGGCGATGATGAGCAGGGCCACCAGGTAGTATTTCCAGTATTTCATAAGCACAAAGAGAAGCAGAATTATAGACCAACCCGCTCCGGAAGAAAAGCCCTGGGTATATGTTGGAGGAGTGGTTTTGTGCCGGTTTAAACCCTGATTTCCGGGGTTTGTGCGGCGCAGTACCAAATGCGGCAGAAGGCAAACTTACGGCAAAGCCCGCGGTTTTTGGCCGCCGGCGCCCGGGGCCGGCCGCTGGTGCGGATTGCGTAGCTTACGAAAACCGGGGCTGGCCCTAATCTGACGTCACAAACAGGAATTCAGGATGAGAAAAATGAGGTTGGCGCTGGTGGGATTGTGGGGTATACTGGCAGTTGAAAGCCGGGGGCAGGGGCCCGGGCCGGCAGCGGATACCCTGGGGCAGGAATACACGGATGCCCGGCTGGGCCTGCGTCTTTCCCTACCCGCCGGCTTCCGGATAGAGCCCTACCCCAGCAGTCCGCCCGACGGGGTCCTGCTGAACCAGCTCCGGCAGCTGGCCGGCGACAACGCGGCCCGCGCTTCGGTGGTAGCCCGGATCCGGCAGCCCACCGCCCCGCGCAGCGTGCTGTCGGTGCTGCATTTGCCGGGCGACAGCCTGAACTGGCTGGCCGCGGGCTTCCGGGCGTGGCGGCCGGGGCGCTATTATCGCAGCAGCACCGTGCCACCACTGCGCCAGGAGTTGGCCTGCGCCCTACCGGGCGGCGGCTGGCTGTATCTGCGGGCCGAGCTGCCGCGGGAACCCGCCGACCGCTCGGATCTTAATTTTTCCCGGCTGGGCCGCACGCTGGAAATCCTGTATGGCAGCCGGATTTTCCCCGCCCTGGCCCTGCTTCCCGACCCATTGCTGCGTACTCCGGCCAGCTTTGCCCGCTATGCCGACAGCCTGGTGCGCCACACGCCCGGCGGCAACCCGCTGCCGGCGCTGGCCGCGCTGGAAGAAGGCCGCCGCGCGGCGGGAGCCAGCCTGATTACGCCTGCTGAGAGTCAGGCCAATCCGGCCCTCACGCCGTATCAGTCCCGGTTTGGCCCCCGGCTACCCGCCGATTTCTGGTACCTGGGTGATGCCGTGGATAAGGTGGAATCCTGGACGAATGCGCCGGCCCAGCGGTGGCTGTTCAGCGAAACCAACCTGGATTTTATTTCGCTGCCCACACCGGAGTATGGCGGTGATGCTGCATATGCCTGCACCAGCGGGGCCGTGTACTCGGCGCGGGAGGCGCTGGCCGACATCCGGCAGCGGGCCCGCGGCAAGCAGGTAGTGCTGTTCAATGAAAACGTGTACCGCCCCCAGCACCGTACGCTGCTGGCCCTGGCCCTGCCCGATCTGTACGCCCAGGGATTTCGCTACCTGGCCGTGGAAACGCTGAACGGAACCGATGCCGACCTGAACCGACGAGCGTATCCCGGCCTGCCGCAGCACGAATTCGCGCCCGACTACCAGTTTGCCAACCTCATCCGCACGGCCCGCCGGCTGGGCTTCACGCTGCTGGGCTTCGCGGATACCACGCAGCCCGCGGGCTTCCAGCAAACTATGCCGCAAGGTATTTCGGAGGCTTTTGATAAAGCCAGCTGGGCGCGGCGCTACCAGCCCATCCGGAAGCTGCGGCGGGTGCTGGATACGCTGCCGCCGCAGGCGCGCGTAGTGGTGCTGGCCCCGGGCCTGCAAACCTTGTGGGAGGCAGATAGCTACGGCCGCAAAACCGCCGTGCGCCTGCTCGACGGCTGGGGCGGAAAAGCCGTGCTGACCATAGACCAGCTGCACATAGAGCAGGACGTCTGCGTCCGGTTCGGGGTGTTGCCGCCGTTGCAGCTACCGCCACCCTGGCAGCCGCTCGATTCGCTGGCCCGACCCGATATAGCCCGCACGCTGTACGTGCGCTACCCCGCCATCGACGGGCCCGGCCTGTCGCCCGCGCGGCCCCTGACCGATGCGGCCGACCTGACGGTGTACAACCGCCTCGACGCCCAGCGGCTGCCCCTGCCCTACCCGGCCGCCATCAATGCCCGGCTAATAGTGTTTGATCTGAGCCCCTACCGCGCCACCAGCGCCACCGGCCGCCGCGTGCTGCAGCTCTACCTCCTTAGCGAGCTGAGCGGCCCCCACCCGGACCAGGTACCACCGGTTTTCACCCACGAAATCGGGCCGCTGGCCGGGCCCCTCACGCTCCGGCTGTGCCCGGGCCGCTACCGCTACCTCATTCGTTCCTCCGGCCCGGCCACCGAGGTGCAGGCTGATTTAACCGTGCCGGAATAAGAGCCGCGCTGGTATGCGGAGCTATGCCTGCAGCGGCTCCATACACCATAAAAAGCCCCGAAACGGAGGTTTCGGGGCTTTTTATGGCATGCAATAACAGTCTGTTGTTTAACCTTTTGCCACGCTCAGCTGCACGGGCACCGAGTAGTCATCGAATTCGAGCACCGAGCCGCCGTTGACATCGGCCGCGAAATCCAGGACCAGGGCCTGCACTTCGGTGCGGATATAGTCGCCGAAGCTCTGCACGGCGGCTTCCAGCTCGGGCTGCTGCCCTAGCGTGACGCGGATTTTGTCCTGGACTTCCAGGCCGCTGTCCTTGCGCAGGTTCTGGAGGCGGTTTACCAGCTCGCGGGCCACGCCTTCCTGGCGCAGCTCGTCGGTCAGGGTCACGTCCAGCGCCACCGTCAATGGGCCGTCGGTGGCCACGAGCCAGCCGGGTAGGTCGTCGGTACGGATTTCTACGTCGTCGGGGGCCAGGGTATAGGTTTCGCCGTCGATATCTACGGTCAGCTGGCCGGTTTTTTCGAGGGTGCTGATTTCATCGGCCGTCATCTGCTGGATGCGGGCTCCTACTACCTTCAGCTTCGGACCGTACTGCTGGCCCAGGCGCTTGAAGTTGGGCTTCACCGACTTCACCAGCACCCCGCTGGTATCGTCGAGAAACTCCACGTGCTTCACGTTCACCTCGGCGCAGATCAGGTCTTCGACCAGACCAACCTGCGCCCGGGTTGTGTCGTTTAGCACCGGCACCAGGATGCGCTGCAAGGGCTGGCGCACTTTCAGTACCGACTTCTTCCGCAGCGAGTGGGTGAGTGAGGAAATCCGCTGGGCCAGCTCCATCCGCCCTTCCAGGGCTTTGTCGATTCGAGCTTCATCAGCCTGCACAAGTAGCGTCAGATGCACCGATTCGGGCGCTAACGGCGTGTTCTTGGCCAGGGCTTCCTCCCTCATGCCGTCAGTCATGTTCTTGTAGAGCCACTCGGCGAAGAAAGGCGCAATGGGGGACATGAGCTGCGAAACGGTTACCAGGCATTCCTGCAGGGTTTCGTAGGCGGCGCGCTTGTCCTGGGTCAGCTCGCCCTTCCAGAAGCGGCGGCGCGAGAGGCGCACGTGCCAGTTGGAAAGCTGGTCCGTCACGAAATCCTGGATGGCCCGGGCCGCCTTGGTCGGGTCGTAGGCGTCGTAGTGGCCGCGCACTTCCAGAATCAGGGACTGGAGCTTGCTCAGGATCCAGCGGTCCAGCTCGCCCAGCTCAGCGTGGGGCGTGCGGTCGAATTCGCGGGCCTGGAAGCCGTCGAGGTTGGCGTAGAGGGCGTAGAAGGAGTAGGTGTTGAAGAGCGTGCCGAAGAAGCGGCGCTGCACCTCGGTGATGCCGGCCAGGTCGAACTTGAGGTTGTCCCAGGGCTGGGCGTTGGCAATCATGTACCAGCGGGTGGCGTCGGGGCCGAACTGGCTGATGGTGGCAAACGGGTCGACGGCGTTGCCGAGGCGCTTGCTCATCTTGTTGCCGTTTTTATCCAGCACCAGGCCGTTGGCCATCACGTTTTTGAAGGCTACGGAGTCTTCCAGCATCACGGCCAGCGCGTGCAGAGTAAAGAACCAGCCGCGGGTCTGGTCCACGCCTTCGGCAATGAAGTCGGCCGGGAAGTTCTGCTTGAACTTCTCCCCGTTCTCGATAGGGTAGTGCCACTGGGCGTAGGGCATGGCGCCGCTGTCGAACCACACGTCGATGAGGTCGGTTTCGCGGTACATGGGCTCCCCGCTAGGCGAAACGAGGAAGATGTCGTCCACGTAGGGACGGTGCAGGTCGATTTTTGAGTTGCCGGTTGCCGGTTGCCGGTTGCCAGTGTCGTTCTGCTGGTCGCCTTCACTGGCAACTGGCAACTGGTCACTGGCAACTGAATACGGGTTGTGGGTCATGACTTTGGCGGCCACGGCCTTGTCAATTTCCGCGTTGAGCTGCGCGATGGAGCCGATGCAGATTTCCTCAGTGCCGTCCTGGGTGCGCCAGATGGGCAGGGGTGTGCCCCAGTAGCGGGAGCGGCTCAGGTTCCAGTCGACCAGGTTTTCCAGCCAGTTGCCGAAGCGGCCGGTGCCGGTGCTTTCGGGCTTCCAGTTGATGGTTTTATTCAGCTCGATGAGCCGGTCCTTCACCGCCGTGGTCTTGATAAACCAGGAGTCGAGCGGGTAGTAGAGCACGGGCTTGTCGGTGCGCCAGCAGTGGGGGTAGGTGTGCTCGTACTTCTCCACCTTGAAGGCCGTGCCGTCGCCCTTCATTTTGATAACGATGCTTTCGTCCAGCGTCTTGTAGTCGGCGCCGGACTCGTCGTGGCCGTCGTAGTTTTTCACCCAGCGGCCGCCGAATTCGCCCATCTGCTGCACGTAGCGGCCGGTGCGGTCCACGATGGGGCCGAGCTTGCCTTCATCATCGAGCACCATCAGGGCCGGGATGTCGTTTTGCTGGGCCACCCGGAAGTCGTCCGCGCCGAAAGTGGGCGAAATGTGCACGATACCGGTGCCGTCCTCGGTCGTCACGAAGTCGCCGGGGATGACGCGGAAAGCCCGCTCCTGCCCCTCAAACGGAGTAAAGTCGAACAGCCGCTCGTACCTGATGCCGACCAGATCGGAACCTTTGAAGCTGCCTTCGAGGTGCCAGGGCAGCACTTTGTCGCCGGGCCTGAAGTCCTCAAACGAGGCGTCCTTGCCCTTTTCGGAGAAGTAGCGGCTCACCAGCGCCTCGGCCAGCACCACCCGGATGGGCGCGTAGGTATACGGATTAAAGGTGCGCACCAGCACGTAGGGAATCTTCGGCCCCACGGCCAGGGCGGTGTTGGCCGGCAGCGTCCAGGGCGTAGTGGTCCAGGCCAGGATGAACACCTCGGGCTCGGCGTTATCGTCGCCGTAGAGCTGGGCCAGGGGCACTTCGTCCAGGCTCACGTTGTCGAACAGCATCTCCGACTTCTCATCCCGCTTCACCCGGAACTGGGCCACCACGGTCGTGTCCTTCACGTCGCGGTAGGTGCCGGGCTGGTTCAGCTCGTGGGAGCTGAGGCCGGTGCCGGCGGCCGGGGAGTAGGGCTGGATGGTGTAGCCCTTGTAGAGCAGGCCTTTGTCGTAGAGCTTTTTGAGCAGGGCCCAGCAGCTTTCGATGTATTCCGGCTCGAAGGTGATGTAGGGGTCGTCGAGGTCGACCCAGTAGCCCATCTTCTCGGTCAGATCGTCCCATTGGGCCTTGAAGCGCATGACCGTTTCGCGGCAGCGCTGGTTATAGTCGGCGATACTGATTTTCTTGCCGATGTCCTCCTTGGTGATGCCCAGCTCCTTTTCCACCTGCAGCTCGATGGGCAGGCCGTGGGTGTCCCAGCCGCCCTTGCGGTGCACCTGCTTGCCCAGCAGCGTCTGGTAGCGGCAGAAGATGTCCTTCACCGTGCGCGCCATCACGTGGTGGATGCCGGGGGCGCCGTTGGCCGAAGGCGGGCCTTCGTAAAACACGAACGTGGGCTGGCCTTCGCGGGTGCTCACGCTTTTCTCAAAGATGCCGTTCTGCTTCCACCAGGCCAGGATATCGGTGCCGACCTGGCCGTAGTTGAGCGGCTGCTTGAATTCGGGGTAGTTCATTGTTGGGTTGATTCTTAGCCTCCAGTCGCCTCACCCCCTGGCCCCCTCTCCAAGGGGAGAGGGGGGACTAGAGCTAGAGGCAATGCTATAGAGGTAGAGGTAGAGTTTATTTTTAGAGCTAGTTCCCCCTCGCCTTTTCCGGAGAGGGGGCCAGGGTGAGGCGCTACGAATCCAGCTTTTTCTGCAGCGGGATGCGGCGCAGATTGATGTCCACGTCGTCCTCTTCCTGGTAGGTATCGTCGAAGTGCTGGACGAAGGATTTATCGATGTCCTCGTCCTTGCCGTGCTCGAAGGTAACGAGCAGGGAAGGCAGCAGAATCAGGTTGGAGAAGTTGGTGATGAGCAGCGAGGCCGACATGAGCAAACCCAGGGCCTTGGTACCACCGAATTCGGAGAAGGCAAACACCGAAAAGCCCAGAAACAGCACGATGCTGGTGTAAATCATGCTGGTGCCGGCTTCGCTGAGCGTGGTGCTGATGGCGGCCCGCACCCGGTGGCCGTTGGCGGCCATTTCCTGGCGAAACTTGGCCAGCAGATGAATGCTGTTGTCGCCGTCGATGCCCAGGGCAATGCTGAAAATAAGCGCCGTGCTGGGCTTGAGCGGAATGCCGAAGTAGCCCATCAGCCCACCGGTAAGCACCAGCGTGACCAGATTAGGCAGCAGGGTGAAGAACACGGCCCGGATGCTGCGGAACAGAATCAGAACCACCAGCCCCACCAGCCCGAAGGCGATGAGCAGGCTTTCCTTGAGGCTGTTGATGAGGTACTCGTTGCCCTTGGTGAACAGAATGGTGGTGCCGGTGAGCTTCACGCTCATGCCCGTGCCGTTGAAAATCTGCTGGATTTGCGGCTGAATCTGGTTGGTGAGCAGCGTGTCGAGGTTGCGGGAGCCGATGTCGGCAATCTTCAGGGAGATGCGGGCCCGCTGGGCCGTGGAGTCGGTGAAGGAGCGGATCAGCTTGCTGTCCATGCCGCCGCCCTTGCCCTGGGAGCGGGCCAGGTAGCTCAGAATGAAGTTCTTCTCGGAGTTGTCGGGCAGGCGGTAGTACTCGGGGTTGTCGTTGTAGAACGCCTGGGTCGACGCCTTCAGGAACGTGACGATGCTGACGGGCGTGGTGAGCACCGGCTGGGTGCGCAGGTACTTCTCGAACCGGTCGATCCTCTCCAGGTTCTTGAGCTTCATGATGCCGCGCTTGGTGCCCGTATCCACCACGATTTCCAGGGGCATCACCCCGTTGAAGTGCTGCTCGAAGAACTTCAGATCGGCATTCACCGAGCTGTCCTTGGGCAGGTCGTCGACCATGTACGACACCGACTTAACCTTCAGAATCCCGCCTACCGACAGCACCACCAGCGCCGCGGCTACCAGGTACACCGTGCCCCGGCGCTCCAGCACGAGGTGCTCGAAAAACTCCAGCAGCTTGGTCAGCGGGGCGGCTTCGAGGTGTTCCAGCTGCCTGGGCGTGGGCGGCGGCAGGATGGTGAAGACGATGGGAATCAGAATGAACGAGACGATGAAGGCCACGAAAATATTGACCGTGGCCACCAGCCCGAACTGGTAGAGAATGGCAATGTTGGTGAAGCAGAACACCACGAAGCCGATGGCCGTGGTGGTATTGTTCATCAGCGTCACCAGCCCAATTTTGCTGATTACCCGCGTCATGGCCAGCACCTGATTGCCCGATTTGCGGTAGTCGTAGTGGTAGCGGGAAAGCAGGTAGGTGCAGTTGGGAATGCCGATAACGATGATAATGCTTGGTATCAGGCCCGTGAGCAGGTTGATTTTGTAGCCCAGCAGCACCATGGAGCCGATGCACCACGTCACCACGATGAGCACGATGAGCAGCGGAAACACCACCGCCGACCAGGTGCGGAAGAACATGAACAGGGTCACGGCCATCATGGCCACGGTCAGGGCCACGAACAGCTTCATTTCGGCGGCCACCTTGGTCGTCATCGTGGAGCGCACGTAAGGCAGGCCGGCGTAGTGCATCCGGATGCCGGTTTTCTGCTGAAACCGCTCGGCGTGGCCCAGAATCTCCTTCATCACACCCTCGCGCCGGGAGGAGTTCAGGAACCTGGGGTCCATAGTCAAAGCCAGCAGCGTGGCTCCGGTAGTAGGCGAAATCAGCTGACCCTTGTAGAACTCCTGGCGGTTCACGATACGCATCAGCGAGTCCAGCTCGGCCTGGGTCTGGGGAAACTGCCGGAAGATGGGGCTGGCCTTGAAGCTTTGCCTGGTGGTGTCCTTTTCGAGCCTGATGAGCTTGGTCACCGACAGCACGCCGCTCACGCCCTCCACCTTGCCCAGCGTGTCGGTCAGGCTGCGCAGCTCGTTGAAGTTGCCCAGCTTGTACACGCTGCTGTCCTGCAATCCCAGCACGAATACGTTGCCGTCTTCGCCGAAGGTGCGCTTGAACTGCTGGAAATACACCATGTCCGGGTCATCCGGACTCACGACCTGGGCAAAATCGTAGGTCATTTCGACCTTCCGGGCATGCCAGCCCATAAAAACGGTAATAACGGCCAGCAACCCGATGAGCAGTCGGCGGTTTTTAATAACGAAAAGCGCGAGGTTACTCCACATTAGGCTGCTAAAATGCAGCAAAGGTACGGAATGCCCCGCTGTCGGAAACGGCCGCCGCCAGTTGGCTTTGAATCGGAAAAACTTTGACTCTGCTTCTTTTATTTATTAACCTGCTGAATTACTTCTAAATATATGAAACTCAAAACCTTAGTTACCACGTACACCCTTTAATCAAGCTCAACGATTCGGAGGCTGCCCGCCCGGGCCCTCTGCATTGCCTTCCCGTTACCTTCTAATGATTCTCTACCAAACCACCGACGCCTCGCTTACCTATTCCGTCAGCACGGACACGATGTACCTGAGCTATAGTGCCAGTCGCCTGTCCGTATCGTTTGGCCAGGCCTACCAGCTGGCGCTGGAAGAAATGCTCCGCCAGAACGTAGGCAAGCTGCTGCTCGACCTCAAGCGTAATGGCCCGCCCGGCGACGACACCGATGAATGGGTGCTGGAACCCCTGGCCCGGACGTTACCGACGGAATTCACCCGCCCTATTTTCATTGCCGCCGTACTTTCCGAAGGACAATACCAGTACCAGATCGGCTCTTATCTGCCCAGCATTGGCTCTACCTTCGATACCGATCAGGTGGAGTTCAACTACTTCACCTCCCGCCGCGAAGCATCGGCCTGGCTGAACGCCAGCTAACCTTTTACCCGCCCGGATTTCTACCACCCCCATATAAAAGCGGCCCCGGAATATTTCCGGGGCCGCTTTTATATGGGTGATTTTTATCGCCGGTTCCAAAATCGGCTGTCATCCTTCATCTGGCGTCCGCTGGCGAAGGACCTTCCTCCGAGCGAAGCAGAAGCCCCGTGAAAAGAGCAAAGCCCTTTCCCGTCGGGCGCGGAAAAGGGCTTCAGACCTTGAAATGGATTTGGCAGTGACGAAGAGGAAGGTCCTTCGCTCTGCGTACGCCAGATGAAGGATGACAGACGTTCTTTCTTACAGCTTCTCGAAAATCCGGGAGAAGCTTACGGCCTCACCAATGTAGGCGCGCAGCTCCGCAATCGGCATGCGGGTTTGCTCGCGGGAGTCGCGGTGGCGCACCGTCACGGTTTCGTCTTCCAGCGTCTGATGATCCACGGCAATGCAGAAGGGCGTGCCGATGAGGTCCTGGCGGGTGTAGCGCGTGCCGATGGAGTCCTTCTCCTCCACCACCAGGCGGAAGTCGTGGCGCAGGCTGTTGTAGATTTCGTGGGCTTTCTCGGGCAGGCCGTCCTTTTTCACCAGCGGGAAAATGGCGGCTTTCACCGGGGCCACGGCCGGGTGCAGGCGCAGCAGCTTGCGGGTTTTGGTTTTCTGCTCCTCCCCTTCGCCCTCCACGATGGTTTCCTCCTGAAACGCCTGGCAGAGCGTGGCCAGGAACAGCCGGTCGGCCCCCACCGACGTTTCCACCACGTAGGGCACGTAGTTGCCGTAGGGCTTGCCGGTTTCGGGGTTCACGTCGTTGTCGAAGTAGTTCTGCTTTTTGCGGCTCAGCGTCTGGTGCTGGGTCAGGTCGAAGTCACCCCGCGAGTGGATGCCTTCCATTTCCTTGAAGCCGAAGGGGAATTCGTACTCGATGTCGACGGCGGCTTTGGCGTAGTGGGCCAGCTTATCGTGGTCGTGAAAGCGGAGCTTGGCGGCGGGCAGGCCCAGAGCCTCGTGCCAGCGGCGGCGGGTTTCCTTCCAGGTCTTGTACCATTCGCCTTCGGTGCCGGGGCGCACGAAGAACTGCATTTCCATCTGCTCAAACTCCCGCATGCGGAAGATGAACTGCCGGGCCACAATCTCGTTGCGGAAGGCCTTGCCGATCTGGGCAATGCCGAACGGCACCTTCTGCCGCGCCGACTTCTGCACGTTCAGGAAGTTGACGAAGATGCCCTGGGCCGTTTCGGGCCGCAGATAAATCTGGCTGGAGTCGCCGGCTACCGCGCCCACCTGGGTGCTGAACATCAGGTTGAACTGGCGCACGTCGGTCCATCTTGTGGAGCCAGTCCCCGGTTCGCCGATTTCCAGTTCGCGCATTGCGTTCTGTAGATCGAAAGGAGTTCCGATTGTCAGACTGTCAATTGCATACTTGATTTTACCTTCGATATCATGAATTTCTCCTTGATTATCCCAAGGCATACCCTTCACGGGTATTGCACCGTTTTCTCTCGCATTTTCTAATTCAACTTTTCTTTTTTCAAGCTGAACTACTGCTTCCTCAATGAGCACGTCGGCGCGGTAGCGCTTTTTGCTGTCGAGGTTGTCGATCATGGGGTCCGAGAAGCCGTCGATATGGCCGGAGGCTTTCCAGGTGAGCGGGTGCATGAAGATGGCCGCGTCGATGCCCACCACGTTCTGGTTGAGCTGGGTCATGGCTTTCCACCAGAGCTGCTTGAGGTTGTTTTTCAGCTCCACGCCGTTGGGGCCGTAGTCGTACACGGCGGCCAGGCCATCGTAGATTTCGGACGACGGAAATACGAAACCATATTCCTTGGCGTGCGATACGATGTCGGCCAGGGTGTTCTCCGCCGTGGCGGCAGTCTGCTGGGGGGCGTTGCTCATGAGGGTAGTCGTGGGGCTATGGGGTCGGCAAAGTAAACTACGGCTGTGCTTTCCGGAACGTGCCGACAAAAGTAGCAGAAGCTGTGCGGGTTTGACGATTGCCGGACTCACACCAACGTATTCAGCCCCGTCCGGGCCCATCGGCGGGCTTTGGCCTCACCCTTTTACCGCCCCCCTGAACCCCTCTCCCATTCCTGCGTTAAGCGCAAGCAAAAGTGCCTTATTACCAATGTGGCGTAACAATTTCATAATCTTGCCCCGCCTAAGGCCAACAGTACCTTTGGTTGCCGAAAACTGATTTTGAATTAAACCTCCCCTTATGCTTGGCTTAGAGCCTCATGTGCTGCTGCTGCTGATTTTGTGCCTGGTAGCGGCCTGTGCTTTTGAATTCGTCAACGGGTTTCACGACACGGCCAACGCCGTGGCTACCGTTATCTATACCAATGCCCTGCGGCCCTGGGTAGCCGTGGTGTGGTCAGGCTTCTGGAATTTCATCGGCGTGCTCACGGGCGGCATTGCCGTGGCCATGGGTATCGTGTACCTGCTGCCGGTCGAAAGCCTGGTCGATCAGAATGTGTACCACGGCATTGCCATGGTGGGGGCCCTGATTATGGCGGCCATTATCTGGAACGTGGGCACCTGGTACTACGGCCTGCCCTCGTCGTCGTCGCACGCGCTGATCGGCTCCATTCTGGGCGTGGGCATTGCCTACTCCCTGCTGCCCGAATCGCAGAATGCCGCCGTGAACTGGGGCAAAGCCGGCGAAACCGGCCTGGCTCTGCTCATCAGCCCCATCTTCGGCTTCTCGCTCACCATCATCATGATGTTTCTGCTGAAGCGCTTCGTGGCCAACAAAACCATCTTTAAGGAGCCCAACAAGCACAAGCCCCCACCCATCTGGATCCGCCTGATCCTGATCGTCACCTGTACGCTGGTCAGCTTCTTCCACGGCTCCAACGACGGGCAGAAAGGCGTAGGCCTGATTATGCTGATTCTGATTGGCATCGTGCCCATCCACTTCGCCCTCAATGAGAAGCTGAATCCGCTGGACATGCGTGCTTCGCTGACCAATGTGGAGATGGTGATACAGAAGATCAACGCCGATGGCCTGGGGGAAGCCGACCGCAAGCTGCTCACCGAAGTCCGCACCCAGACCAACACGCTCGACCAGATCTTCGTCGACAAAACCGACGTCAAGCAGCTGCCCGAGCAGGCCCGCTTCGAAATCCGGAAGGCGATTCTGCTGCTGAACAACCGGGCCAAAAAACTTATTTCCAGCGACAAAATACCGCTCAGCGCGGCCGACCGCAAGCTCTACGAAACCAGCATCACGCAGATGCGCACCTTCACCGACTACGCCCCGTGGCAGGTGTCGTTGATGGTGGCCTTATCGCTGGGCCTGGGCACCATGATCGGGTGGAAGCGCATCGTGAAAACCATCGGGGAACGAATCGGCAAAGAGCACCTGACCTACGCCCAGGGCGCTTCTTCGGAGCTGGTGGCGGCAACCATGATTGGCATTTCCACCTACGCCGGTTTGCCCACCAGCACCACCCACGTGCTGTCGTCGGCCATTGCCGGCTCCATGGTGGCCAACCGCGGCATCAAGAATCTGAACCCCCAGATGGTGCGCAACATTGCCCTGGCCTGGGTGCTCACCCTGCCGGTTACCATGACGCTGTCCGGGTTGCTGTTTCTCTTGTTCCGCGCCGTGATGTAAAAACCGGCTTCTTGGAATGACACAAAAAAGCCGACCCTGATGGGTCGGCTTTTTTTATTAAACAACGCTGCATCAGCTATTTACTATTTTCGGGAAACCTGACTTCTGACAAGCGAGTTTTCCACCAAAACAGCGGGTTATTAGCTACTTATCAACTTATCAACACCAAAAACCGGGGGTTTTGTGGATAACCTATAGTTAGGCCGGCCATTGGACCTCCAGTTCGTCGTTGATGAAGACGCCGAAATTCACGAATTGGAGCTGATCCTCATCAAAGTAAAGGTCAATCATCTCCTTTTCGTAGGACAGCCGTACGGCCCCTTCTTCCATCTTCTCCATCTCGCTCGACTGCAGACCGTGGCGGCTCATCAGGTCCTGTATTTCCTGAACGCTCCTGCCGTGAATGGCCTCGCCGAAAATGCGCAGCCCGGGATGGTCCGTTTCAATGCAGCTCAGGCGGTAGTCGTCTTCGCGGTCGAAATAGAGCGAGTAGCCTTCCTCCAGATAATTCCAGGCCTGGTGCTCAAACTCGTCGTCATCTTCCGACTCCTCAATCTCTTCGGGCTCGCCCATCAGGGCGCGTACTTCATCCTGCGAGGTGCCGAACTTCAGCGGGCCCATGCCGATGCCGAGGGTGATTTCGTTTTCTTCGGTACTGTTGGGTTGTGGTTGGGAGATTTGCATAGCCTTGGGGTGAGGGGTTTCGGGGTTAAAGGTAGGGAATGGGGACTTGGGGTCTTGGAGGCTTGGGGACTTGGGGACTTGGGGACTTGGGGAGAAGATAGTCGCGGATTCGAAACGGTGGGAAGCCCTTCGGTCTCATTACTCATTGCTCATTGCTCATTGCTCATTGCTCATTGATAATTGCTCATTCACTTCCCGTAGTGGGCTTTAAAATCGGCCATCTGCTGAACGTAGTCGGGGTGCTGCTTGGCCTCGTCCCATTTATGCTTGAAGATGGCGGCCGCAGCGGCTTTTTCGGGGTCTTCGGGGGAGCGGGGCAGCTCAGCGCGGCCGTGGGCGCCGCTCTGCCCCTTCTTGTCGTCCGGGACGGGCCCAGCGTACTTCTTGCCGCCGCGGTGGTTGGCGTAGCGCCTGGCTCTTGTAAAGCCCATCTGCAGGAACTTGCGGGCCATGTCGGCCCCCACGAAATCCCGGGCGGCCAGATAGCCGAGGAAAAGCCCGTAGATCAGCTCCGCTGATTCCTGCGCCACCGCGGGCGTCCGGAACCGCCAGTGCGGTAGTATTTCCGACTTATAGGGCTCCACCAGCAGCACGCCCTGCTCGCCCTTGCCCACGCGGTACAGGTCCGGCCGGTGGCGGAAATCGGTGTGGTGAAAATCGAGGGTGTAGTCGAACGGCATAGGGAGCGGCGGTGGCCCGTATACGCTGAAAAGGCTGGCGATGGTCAGCACCGCTCCTTATCCACGATTCAGGCGGTGGATAAGTGGATAACCTTTGGCTTCTACTAGCTGATAGTCAGATTCTTGAGGTATCAGCTAACGGATGGAGTGGTGAATAACAGCCGTTGGAGGCGCGGTAGTCGTCTGAGTATGCCTTCTCCAAACTGCCGGATTCGGCTTCACGACAAAAATCCAGCGACCCTGCATTTGAAAACTGAAGCCGGCATTTCAATTTTTGGCGGCCGGCTCGTTTATCCACACGGTTAATAACTTTTTAAAAGAGTTTATTTAAAAGATCTTTTTCAAACTCACTCGTTAGGGGTGTGCATAAGTGGATAAGATTGCCGAGTTATAAACAGGGTTGAAAACTTGTGTACAAGTTCCGGCTTATGCACCGTCTGTCAACAGGGGGTGTTGATAATAAAAGACAAGTTATCAGATCATTATACCGATTGTTCACAATCCACAGCGTTATCCACGAATCCACAATCCACACCTTTCGCGCAGTGTGGATTAGGGTGTTTTCCGGGGCAAGTTATCCACCGCTATCCACACTCATGGTGTGGGCAAGCAGGGGTGCAAATGGATTGAAAGCACCAAAAAAACTTATCCGCTATTTATCCACGGGTTATCCGGCGGTTTCCCCACTGTTATCCACAGATTACGCCAGACGACTGAAACCCGGTGGACAACCCTGTGGAAAAGGTGGGGAAAATCAGCTAGTAGCCTAAGGGCGAAGCCTCCCCGTGTGGACATCTTTTGACGCCGCCCGGCCCGGGCGGCCAAGCCGACTCCAGAGGTCAGGGCTACCGCTGCCAACTCTCCAGGGAGGTGGTTGATCGGCGGCCCGATGCGCCGGCCCCGCCGGAGCCGGATTTCTGCTGATCCGGAACCTTCGGAGTTCTTTTCCGGAACGACTACCGGGCCTGTACCGCCCGGCTCCCTTCCGGCAAAAACACCCCGGTCAGTTCAGGAAATGGCCCCCGATACCGACTTAGACGCTGGCAAGGCGCTGGTAAAGGCCATGATGAATCCGGGGAAAAGCACCGGCCCAGAAACGAGCCCGCGGCCCCCGGCAGGGTTACCGAAGGCCGCGGGCCGGCCCGCAACAGACGCTGGCAGGTGGCCTAGAATGCCACCTTTATATCATCGACCTCCCAGTTGGCGCGTACCTGCACGGTCTGGGGCGCCACGTACACCGGCTCGGCGGGTAACCGGAGCTTGGGGTCCCCGCCCCGCCAGGTACCGTCGCCATCAGTATCGATGAGGACGCGCAGCCGGTAGGTGCCGGGCGTGAGGTTGTCGAAGCGGAACGTCCCGCGGGGACTGTCCAGCACGGCCACCGGCTGGTAACTGGCATCGATCAGCTGGAGCTGGTAGCGCCTGGACTTGGTTTGAATGGTACCCGCCAGACTACCAAACGGCGACTCTTCCGTGACGGCCAGCCGCAGCGGCTTCAGCCCCAGGCGTTGGCCGGTACTGGATACCAGGGCCGTGCTGTCCAGAGAAAGGGTCACCGTTTTCCTGGCTTTGGTATTCAACCTGACGGTGAGCAGCGTGCGGTCGGGGCTGAGCGTAACTTCCTGGGGCACGCGCAACGGGCGGCGGGTGAGCGAGTCTTCGACCAAAGTACCTACCGGCTTAGTGGTTACCAGCGGCCGCAGGGGGGCCGTAAACTGAAGCCTGATAAGTCCCTGCCGGTACACGGTGCGCGGGCTGCCTTCCACGGAGTAGGCCGCGGCCCGGCGGGTGGGAAGCGTACCGGGAAACCGCACATTAATGGTGTCGCGCCCCGCATTGCCGACGCTGTCGGCAGAAGCCAATACGTAGCGGCCTTCCGTGAGCACATCCGTCTTGAACAACTGTACGGCGCGCCCTTTTTCGGTTATCGCGAGGCCATCGTTCAGAGTACCGGCCGTAGTGGCGGCGGCATCCAAAGGAGCCAGCGTAGCCTGGCGCAGGCCTTCGTTGAAGCTGACTTTGAACTGCGTGGGCTCGCCTTTCTGCCCCGTAATCAGCGGGCGGCGCGCATCCGGCCGCACCAGCGCGAAGTTGACGGAGTCGAGGCCGGGCCGAATGGTGAGCAGGTCGGGTAGGTAGCCGATCCGCTCCCCGCCATCGTAGCGGCCGTTCTGGTTTTTATCGGCCAGCACGTACATGCGGTAGCGGCCTTCCTTCAGGTTTTGCAGGGTGTAAGCGCCCGCCTTATCCGTTTGCGCCAGATAGTAGGGCTTGCCCCGCCGGATGTTGAGCGTATCCGCCTCCGGATAAAGCGCTACCGAAATTTCCCCGGCCGGCTGATCCGTCAGCAGCTCGATAACGGTTCCTTTCACCGACCCCGAATCGAGGCGGGCTCCGGTGCTGAAGGCCAGCATTACCGTTTCGGCCTTGTTGCTCTCCGTGATGTCGATTATGGCCTCGCGGAAGTTGAAGGAGTAGGTGGTGTTCGGGTCGAAAGGCTTTTCAAACGCCAGGGTGAAGGCCGTGCGCTCCTCCTTTATCTCGTACTTGTTGTCGGCCAGCACGGGCGCCACGAGCAGGTTTTTGACCAGATCCTTGAGCTGCACCGGTTCCGAAAACTCCAGCCGGATAAACTGCTGCTTCACGTTGCGGGCGCCGTTCGGCGGCGAGGTGCTGACCAGCTTGGGCGGCGTGGTATCCCGGGGGCCGCCCTGGGGCGAGCTGATGGTTGCACAACCGCTTAAAAAAGCTCCGGCAGTCAGTAAAAACAGCAGATCAGCGCGAACGGACATTGTACAGCAACAGGGTGGTAAGGGTAACAACGGCCATAGCCGCCACAATGTAAAGCGCCGACTTGCGCGTCACTTTATCGTCGTCGGGCACCAGGGCTACCGCCGCCGGGCGGACTTTCACCGTGTCGGCTACGCTGGTTCGTGCCCTGGAGGTATCGGGCCAGAGAACGGCGGGTGGGCGGGCCTGGTATGAGCCGGGCCTACCGCCAGCGGTGCCCGGGGCCGGCCCGCTGCCCGGAGCGGGCGACCAGGACGGCCGCCCCTCCCCTACCCCCGCCTTGGTTTCAGCCGCCGGAAGCAGGATCAGCAGCAAAAAAAGCCAGGGTAGAGCAGGCGCAGCCACGGCAGGTTAGCGGCGGGCCGCTACGTAAATCACGCTCGAATACAGCCCTTCGTGTTCTTCGGCGAACTTATTGGACTTGTAGCCGGCCTTGAGCACGGTAAGCAGCCCGCCGCCCCGCTCCGCCTTGTGCTTCTCGCTGAGCATGCTCACGTAGTAGGCATCGAGCGGCAAAGGCAGCATTTCGCGCACCGCGAGCTTGTGCTTCTTGAGCAGCAGCTTCATGGTTTTAGGGCTGAAGTGGTAGAGATGGCGGGGCACGTCGTAGGCGGCCCAGTCCTGGCGGTAGTGCTGGGCATCGAGGCTCTCCACGTTGGGCACGGCAATGATGAGCACGCCATCGGGCCGGAGCAGACTTACCAGCTGCTGCATGGTTTCGTTCAGCGTGTGCACGTGTTCGAGCACGTGCCAGAGCGTAATGGCATCGAAGGAGCCCTGCTGGAAGGAAACCAGGCTTTCGGAACCGATGGACTGGCCCACGCGCCGGGTGGCTTCTTCCCGGGCCCGCGGGCTGGGCTCGTAGCCGGTTACCTGCCAGCCGTTGCTTCGGGCCGCGGCCAGAAAGTGGCCGGTGCCGCAGCCGTAATCCAGGATTTTGCCCTTGCGGGGGGCCAGCTGGTTGAGCAGGGCCACCTTGCGGCGCATAGTGAAAAAGCGGGCCACGCGGTACGCCTGGTTGATGACGCCGGTGGCAGCGCTGTTGTGCGACACGTAATCGTCGGACTCGTAGTAGCGCCCGATATCCATCAGGCCCGGCCGCGGATTGGTAAACTGAAACGTGCAGGCCGTGCACTGCACAATGGCAAAGCTTTCCTTACTCACCGATTTATCCTCGACCACCAGCTTGTTGCGGAAGTCGTCTTTGCCGCACACCGGGCACTTCTCTACTCGTTCGTACACTTCTTTCAATTAAAAATTAAGAATTAAGAATTAAGAATTAAGCCCGGGAATGAAAGAAGCACCCCCAATTCTTAATTCTTAATTCTCAATTCTTAATTGATTTACCGGCCAAGGTACACCATCAGCACGGAAATGTCGGCCGGGGAGACGCCGCTGATGCGGGCGGCCTGGCCGATGGTTTCGGGCTGCACCTTGAGCAGCTTTTCGCGGGCCTCGTGCGAGAGGGCCGGCATTTGCAGGTAGTCGAGGCGGCCCTGAATGACGAAGTTTTCCAGCTCGGCCACGCGGGCGGCCTGCTGGTTTTCCTTCTCGATGTAGGACTCGTACTTGATGGTGATAATGGCCTGCTCCAGGCTGTCGGGCAGGTAGTGGCCCAAAGCCAGCGTCAGGTGGGGCAGCGTGCGGGTGAGGTGCGCCAGCTCCAGGTTGGGGCGGCGCAGCAGGTTGATGGCCCGGGTCCGCTCGTGCAGGGTAGCCGAGCCCAGCTCCGCCAGCAGGCCGTTGATTTCGGCCGGCTCAATGGCGAAATTCTTCAGCAATTCTACCACTTCATTCGTTTCCCGCTGCTTCTGCTCCACCCGGAACAGGCGCTCATCCGAAGCCAGCCCCAGGGCGTGGCCCAGCGGGGTGAGGCGCAGATCGGCATTGTCCTGGCGCAGCAGAATGCGGTGCTCGGCGCGGCTGGTGAACATGCGGTAGGGCTCGTCGGTGCCCTTGTTCACCAGGTCGTCGATGAGCACGCCGATGTAGGCCTCGCTCCGCTTTAACACGAACGGCTCCTTGCCGTTGGCCTTGTTGTGGGCGTTGATGCCGGCCATCAGCCCTTGGCAGGCGGCTTCCTCGTAGCCCGTAGTGCCGTTGATCTGACCGGCGAAGTAGAGGTTTTTCACCCGCTTGGTTTCCAGGGTCAGCTGGAGCTGGGTTGGCGGGAAGAAGTCGTACTCGATGGCGTAGCCGGGGCGGAACATCTTCGCATTTTCGAAGCCCACGATTTTGCGCAGGGCGCGGTACTGCACGTCTTCGGGCAGCGAAGAGCTGAACCCGTTGATGTACATTTCCACCGTGCTGCTGCCCTCGGGCTCCACGAAAATCTGGTGGCGGTCCTTGTCGGCGAAGCGGTTGATTTTATCCTCCACGCTCGGGCAGTAGCGCGGCCCCAGTCCCTTAATGCGGCCCTGGAACATCGGCGACTTCTCGAAGCCCTCCTTCAGGATTTCGTGGACTTCGGCGTTGGTGTAGGTGATGTAGCACGGCCGCTGCTTCGTCAGCGTGGGCGTGTCGAGGTAGCTGAACTTGCTTGGGGTTTCGTCGCCGGCCTGCTCTTCCATTCTGGAGTAGTCGAGGCTGCGGCCGTCGACGCGGGGCGGAGTGCCGGTTTTCATGCGGCCCGTCTCGAAGCCCAGCGCCAGCAGCTGCTCGGTGATGCCGGTGCTTTGCTTCTCGGCCGCCCGGCCACCGCCGAAGCTTTTCTCGCCGATGTGAATCAGCCCGTTGAGGAAAGTACCGTTGGTGAGCACCACCGACTTGCCCCGGAACCCGATGCCGAGCTGGGTTGTCACGCCCACTACGGTGTCGTTTTCTACTATGATGCCCATGACGGACTCCTGCCAGAAGTCCACGTTCGGGGTTTGCTCCAGCGTATGGCGCCACTCCTCGGCGAAGCGCATCCGGTCGCTCTGCGCCCGGGGGCTCCACATGGCGGGGCCCTTGGAGCGGTTCAGCATCCGGAACTGAATCATGGTTTTGTCGGTGATGATGCCGCTCTGCCCGCCCAGCGCATCCACCTCGCGCACGATCTGGCCCTTGGCCACGCCGCCCATCGCCGGATTGCACGACATCTGGGCGATGGTGTTCATGTTCATCGTGACCAGCAGCACCTTCGAGCCGAGGTTGGCGGCGGCGGCGGCGGCCTCGCACCCGGCGTGGCCGGCTCCTACTACAATGACGTCGTATTCTTCTTGCTGAAACATGGACCGCGGAGTTAAACGGATTGGACGGATTGCGCGGATCCCCGGCGGCTGAGCACGAACAGGGAGGTTCGGATTCAGCCGCCGGGCGCGGGCCGTTGGGAGCAAACAGGAAGCCCGGGCGGGAAAGTTCGCGCGGCTCCGTACAGAAAACGCCCGCGGCTGGCCCGGCGCAACCCGCTCAAAACGTGCGCAAAGATACGTACGCCCCGGCTTTTTTGCGCGGTATGGCTAATCCGCCGCCGCCCCGTCCGGCTCCTCCCCCGGCCAGTCGGCCAGCAGCCCGGCGGATTGCCGCGCTACGTCATCCCAGGCAAAGGGCCGCCAGCGGCCGGTGAGGCAGTCGAATACTTCCGTGGCGGCGGGGCAGGCAAACAGCTTGTAGTCGAATTTGGGATAGTCGTGCACCACGTAGCCGGGATAATAATAGGTGCATTGCTGGCGGCGGGCGTGCTCTATTTTGAGCAGCATCAGGTATTTGCCCAGGCTGTGCCTGCGGTAGTCGGGGTGGTAGAAGTTCATGATGCCGGCCAGGCTGCGGATGCCGCGGTCGAAAATGCCGGCTGCAATCAGCTGCGTCCCGTCCCGCACTTCGATTACGCTGGTATCGAAGGCATTGTGCTTGGCCCCGGCCAGCAGAAACGACTCCACGGTGGGCGGCGCATCGAAGGTGATGGTGCGGCGGTATGCTGCGTACAGCTCCTCCAGCTCCCGGGTGAGCTGAAAGGGGCGCAGCGCAACCGAGAACCGCCCGTTGAGGCGCAGCAGCCGGCGCTGCTCGGGGCCGTAATGCACGTCGGTCAGCACCAGGCGCAGCCAATGCACGGTGTACACGCCCCCCTCGATAGGGAGGAAACGGCAGGTAAACAGGTCCTGGTGCATTCGGTAGTAGCCCTGACTCAGGTAAAAATCCAGCGCCTGGCCGGGAATGATAAGGTTATGCGACGGGGTGGCGGACATAAAACAGGGAAGGGATATATAAGAACGTCATTCCGAGCGAAGCCGGGGAATCTCGCGCGCTGACTTCAGGAGGAGTAATCCAACGACGCCACGCGGGATTCCCCGGCTTCGCTCGGAATGACGGTCTGTTGCACGGAATACTGTCTGGGGTGCGGCCTTCAGAAACAAAAAACGCCCGCAGTCGGGCGGGCGTTTTTTTAAATCAGATTTCGGAAAGCCACGAACGGCCTCAGAATGTCCGCAGCGAAAGGCAGTAATCCTCTTTCTTGCGCATGGCCGTCTGGCTGAGCAGGTCCTTGTCGGCGTAGCCGAGCAGGTGGAGCACGCCGTGAATCATGACGCGGTGCAGCTCATCGGCGAAGGAAACGCCCAGCTGCTGGGCATTTTCGCGCACCCGCTCCACGCTGATGAAGATGTCGCCCTCGATAATATCGGCATCATCGGCGTTATCGAAGGTGATGACGTCGGTGTACGTGTCGTGGTCGAGATACTCGACGTTGACGCGGTGCAGGTACTCATCGGAGCAGAAGATGTAGGTGAGCTGGACGATTTCGTGCTCGTGGACTTCCGCAATGCGCTCAATCCAGGACGTCAGCGCCTCCGCCTCGGCCAGCTCAAAGTCGACCTCTTCCACCAGGAACTCAATGTCGTGCGACTCCTGTTCCTGCCCGGGCAGGTCGTCGTTCAGCTCATCCCCGTTACCGGGCGGGTGATGCTTCATACCGCGTGCCCGGAAGAAACAGTGTCGGAAGAAGATGATTCACCGGCGGTGGCGGGCGTCAGCAAGAAGGTGAGCTGCACGTTGCGGCCTTCCTTCTGGAACTCCACTTCATCAGCCAGGTGACGGATCAGGAAGATGCCGCGGCCGCCGGGGTTTTCCAGGTTTTCGGGGGCAGTCGGATCAATCAGGTTGTTGAAATCGAAGCCTTCGCCTTCATCTTCTACCTCGAACCGAACCCGGTCTTTGTTGACGTAAAGCGAGAGGTAGACGTTCTTGTCCTTGTCGAACTTGTTGCCGTGGCGAATGGCATTATTCACGGCTTCGGTAACGGCGACCATGATGTTGCCATAAATATCGTCTTCGATGTGGAACGTCTCTTTCGAATTATCGATAAAGCTCTCCACAACGCGGATGTTCTCAACGAGGGAAGGAACCTGAATTTTGACCTGCTTCATAAGTGTGGTAAAGGGAAGGACGGGCGGTAAAATTAGCGGAACGCTATTTCATTTTCTGAAAATATTCACTGACCTCGCGCTGATAGTACGGCGTAAGGGCGGGCGGCACCGTGCGGAGCAACTCCGTCTGCCGGTTTTTCTGCTGCTTATACTTGTCGAAAGCGGGCGGAAATACCGGTGGGCGGGGTTGCGCAGTCTGGGCTTCGCGCTTCTCATCCTGGTCCCGCTCCCGGGCCGATTTCTCGACTTCCAGCAACCGGGTAAGGATCTGACGCTGACGGAGCACCGTTTGCTCCGTTAGCCGCTTATTTACGAGGTCAGTTTCGGTTTGTTCCATTAATTTCTTCACGTCGCCGGTGCCGCCGCCGCCGTCCTGACCTTTGCCGTCCTTCGAGCCTTTTTTTCCTTTTTGCTGGAGCTTATCAAGCTCCCTGAGGGCTTCGCGCAGCATCTGCTGCTGGGCGGCCAGCTTGGCCAGGTCTTCACTCATGGCCCGGCCGGTTTTGCCGCTCTGCTGCAACTGCTGGATCTGCTGGTTGAGCTGCTGCTGCATGCGGCCCATCTGCCCGTCGCCGGCGGCGCTGCCCTTCTTCTTTTTCCTGCCGGGCTTGCCACCGCCCTGCTGCTGGGCCTGCTGGCCCTCGCGCTGCTCCTGCTGCATCTGCTGCAGGGCGTCGTTGAGCATCAACGCCAAGTTGTTCATGCTGGTCATGGCCAGCTGCTGGCTGCCGGTGGCGCGGGCCACGTTGCGCTGCCTGATCTGGTCGAGCGCCTCGTCCATGCGGCCGTTCATCTCCCCTACCTCACGGGTTACGAAGCTCTCCAGCTGCGACACGCGCCTGGCCAGGGCGTAGAGCGAATCCTGAATGATGGCGGCGTCGTCCCTGAGCTTGCGCTGGGTCTGGCCGAGCTGCACGAAGCGCGGATCGGCCTGGTCGACCTGGCGGAACTGCTTCATCAGGCCTTCCTCGTCGAAAGAGAGCTTGAGCAGGTTTTCGAGGATGTCGCGCAGGTCGTCGATGTTCTCCTGCTTCTGGTCGCTTTCCTCCTCTTTCTGCTGCTGGCGCATCTTCTGGGCCATCTGCTTCATCTGCTGGGCGGCTTTCTGCTGGCTCTGGCTGGCTTTCTGGTTCTGGTTTTTGCCCAGCTGCTCCTCACTTTCCTGCTGCTGCTCGTCCACTTGCTCCTGCTCCGGCTTCATCTCGTCGGCGCCGTTTTCGTTGCCGAGCTGCTCGTCCAGCTTCTTCAGGTCGCTGAGGTCCTTCTTGAGGTCTTCGAACTGCTGCTTTTTCTCGGCTTGCTGGTCTTTGAGCTGTTCGTTTTTGGCTTTCTGCTGCTCGTTGGTCGCCTTGTTGTCGGGGTTGTTCCTGTCGTTTTTCGCGGTCTGCTCAGCCAGCTTTTCCTGCTCCTGCGCCAGCTGCTCCAGCTTCTCGGTGGCCTGCTCCTGCTTCTGCTCAAACTGCAGCTGCTTGAACATCTCCAACGCCCGCTCCAGCTCTTTCTGAAGGGTGTTTTCTTTGTTTTCGAGCTGCTGCATCAGCTTCTGCAGGTCCACATCGGGCGTTTTCTGCTCCTGCAGCAGCTTTTGCAGCTGGTCGTAGAGCTTTTTGGTTTCGGGGTCGAGCAGCGAGTCCATCAGCTTTTGCAGCTCCCGGGTTTTCTCGGCCAGCTCCTGGCTTTTGGGGTCGAGCTGGTCCTGCTGCTGGTTGAGCTCCTCAAACAGCTTTTTCATGTCCGCAATCTGCTCGTCCATCTGCTGCTTCTGCTCCAGCATGTCCTGCAGCTGCTTGCGGTCCTGGAAGTTCAGCTCGCGCTTGGTCTTGAGCTTGTCCGAGGCCTTGGCCAGCTCGCGCTCCATCTTCTTGCTCTGCTCCTGCGACTTGCTAAGCTGGCTCTGCACCGAAGCCGACTGCGAGGCCAGCTGCTGGCGCAGCTCCGTCTTGGATGGCAGGCGGAACTCCGCTGCCCGGGTCCGCGCCGACTTGGGGCCGTGCACGCCGTCGTTGTCCCACACCTGCACGAAGTATTCGAGCCGGTCGCCGGGCTTCATACCCAGCGGGGCCAGATTCCACTGGTAGGTATAGCTCTGGCTGGGGCCGCTTTGCAGGGCCAGGGCCCGGACCTTGTAGTCGGCATTGGGCCGCGCTTTCGACGTGACGCGGTAATGCAGCTGCAGGCGCGAGAGGCCGTAGTCGTCGCGCACGTTGCCGCCCAGGGCCAGGTAGCGCAGGGAGGTCGTATCGGCAAAGCTTTCTACCGTCACCTCGGGCACCTGATCGGGCACGGCAGTAATCTGGTACTGGATGGGGTCGCGGTTGAGGCTGGCGGCATTCCGGAGGCGCACGGCGTATTCCTGGCTGCGCAGCACGCGCCGCGTCACCTGAAACTGGTCGTCGGCTGCCGTCGCCGTCACGGTTTCGGTAGGGTTCTGAAACAGCAGCTGGAGCTGATCGGTGGCGGCGGTGGTGAATTCCCAGCGCACGTTGCTGCCTTCCGGTACGGTCAGGTTGCCCGAGTTGCGGATGGTTTCGGCCGGCTTGCTCAGGTAGGCGGGGTAGGTGACCAGCACGGTGAAGTCGCGCAGGTTGGGCCGCTCCCGCACCGTCAGGTCGTAGTCGTCGGAGGTGAAACCGGCCCCGCTGAGCCGGAACTCCACGTCGCGCTGGAGCTGCCGGAACGCGTAGGTGTAGGTGTTGGCGGCGGCCCGGGTCAGGCGTCGCTCCCGGCCGCCGTAGCGAATGCTGATTTCGTTGGGCAGCGCGTCGCCTTCGATGGCCACTTCGAGCTTGAAATCCTCGTTCTTAAACGCTCTCAGGTCCTTGTTCTTCAGCACGAACCGGAATGGCGCGGGCGGGGCGTAGGCGTTGCGGTAGTGCAGAATCCGGTCGGTGCCCTGCACAAACAGGCTGGGCCACACCAGCAGCAGCAGCACCATCACCCCGGCCGGCACGGCCAGGTATTTCCACAGCGGCCGGGTCTGGGCTTTGATGTTGATGCCCCGGGCGAATTCGAGGCCCGTGAGCTGGCCCGCGCGCTGCTCCAGGCTGGCGGCCACCAGGGCATTTTCGCGGGCCTGGCCCTGGAGCTGGAGGGCGTTGAGGAGCTTATCCTGCACCTGCGGAAACAGCTCCCCCACGCGGGCGGCGGCCTGCTCGTCGGTGAGCAGGCGGCGCAGGTTGGTGAGGGCCGCCAGGGGCTGCCAGATCCAGTGCAGAAAAGTGTAGGCCACCAGCCCCAGAAAGCCGAACAGCAAACCGCCCCGCACCCAGGTGGGCAGGTAGAGGAAGTATTCGAGCAGGTTGAGCACCACGAACAGCGTGAGCAGCAGCCCGCCCGCCACCAGCCCCCCGCGGATCAGCAGGTTCAGGTAAAACTTGCGCTTAAAAGCATCCAGCTGAGCCAGCACCTGCTCCAGGGCTGGCAGTCGGGTAGTAGGCGTAGACACAGATTTGTTCGCTAATGGTATAGATAAGCTCATTTCAGAGCTTGGGAAAGATACGGATTGTGGCGGGCCGGCTGCACCAGTCGGCTCAGTAGCAAAACGACACGCACGGGGCCGGTTTTGTTCCGAAGCAAGATACGGCCGAAAAGGCTGCCCTCAGTTTTTGGCCGCGCTGACCTGGAACCGAACAACGACGGTTCCCGCTGAGGTACGCCGAGCGCGGAAGATGCTCCCGGAGGGGCCGCGGTAATTTCAGCCGGCCGGCCCGGCCGCTCTGCCAACGGCACCCGGGGCAATACTCCGGCCCGTTCAACCGTAAAACGCCCGGCTCCTTGGCGGAACCGGGCGTTTCACGGTATCAGAAGCATGTTCAAACTACTCGCCTTTCTCCTTCACTTTCACGCTGTTGTCGTCCTTTTTCTGCTTGCGCTTCGACTTGCGACCGTCGGCATCTTCGGTTTTCGACTTGGCTTTCTTGATGTCACCGGCGGGTACGGCTACCGTAGTCGGGGCTGCCGTCGGCGAGCCTAGCAGAGGCCGGGGCGTGAGGCGGTTGCCGGCCGCATCCATTTCCACGACTTCGTAGCCCAGCTCACTGATACCGGGGAACACCTTGGCCCGGTCGCCGACCACGACGATGTACATCTTATCGGTAGGCAGAACTTTCTGGGCCGTGGCCTGCACGTCTTCCTTTTTGAGGCCGCGCAGAATGGTGTTTTGCTGCTGCACGAAGTCCGGCTTCAAATCATATTCGAGCAGACGGGCGAGGAAGGCGGCTTTCTGGGGGCCGGTTTCATACTTCAGGGCTTCACTCTGGCCAATGGAGGTTTGCAGGGTTTTCAGCTCCTCGTCGGTGATGCCGTTGCGGAAGCCCTTGAGCTCCTTGTCGAACTCCACCAGCGAAGCCGTGGTAGCATCGGCGCGCACGCCGGCCTGGGCCGTGAATGGACCCACGTAGCGGGTGCCGCGGAAGCCGGAGTAAGCGCCGTAGGTGTAGCCCTTATCCTCGCGCAGGTTGCGGTTGATGCGGCTGGTAAACTCGCCGCCCAGCAGGTAGTTGGCCAGGTAGGCGCGGTAGAACTCACCCGTGGCGTCGTAGGGCAGTGCCAGGTAGCCGATGCGGATTTCCGACTGGGCCGCGTCGGCCTTGTTCACGAAGTAGATGCGGGTTTTGTCGGGGGCCGGGCCGGGGTTGCCGGCGGGCAGGGTAGCGCTTTTGCGGGCCCAGGTTTTCAGGAAGGCCAGCCTGGGCAGCAACTCCTGCTGCTCCACGTCGCCGACGACCACGAGGTGGGCGAGGTTGGGGGCGTAGTACTGCGCGTAAAACTGCTTCACGTCGTCGAGCGTGATGCTCTGCACCGTCGTCGTCGTCCCGCTCACGGGGGTGGCCATGATGTCGCCGGCACCATAAAGCAGGGCGGCGTAGGTGTTGTTGGCAATAACCACGGGCTGGGTAGCCTGGTTGGCAATGCCTTCCAGCGTCTGCTTTTTGAGGCGGGCGAAGTCGGCCGGGTCGAAGCGCGGGCGCAACAGCTTCTCTTCCAGCAGCGCCAGGGTGGCGGGCAGGTTTTTGGTCAGGCTTTGTACCTGCACCGTGGTGTTGTCGTTGCCGGACCCGATCTGAATGCTGCTGCCGAGGCGCTCCAGGGCGGCGGCCATCTGCTCACCGGTGTATTTCCGGGTGCCTTCGTTCAGCATAGCTGCCGTGAGGGCCGCCACGCCGGCCTTGCCCTGGTCGAGCTGCTCCAGGCGGTGGCCGCCGCGAATGGTGAGCAGCATATTGACCGCCGGCACCTCGGTGTTGCGGGTACCCATGATGCGCAGGCCGTTGTCGAACAGATCCTGCCACAGCGTGGGCACCGTCACTACCGGATTGGCGCCGGCGGCGGGTACCACGTTGCGGTCAAAATTGTCCTGGCCCTTCACGTAGGTCAGCCCTTTGTACTCGTCGGCGGGAGCCTGGTAGCCGGCCTTGGAAATGGTGAAGTTGTCGGGCCGGGCCGGCTTGGTTTCGCCCGTTTTGGGCAGCACGCTCAGCAGCACGGCTTTTTTGCCCTTGATGTACTGATTGTAGACCCGCAGCACGTCGGCTTTGGTGAGGGCGCGCAGGCGCTTCACCTGCACGGTGAGGTAGTTGGGGTTGCCGGTGTAGGTCTGGTTTTCGGCCAGCGTGCCCACCTTGCCATCGACGCTGCCCAGGCTGCTGACCAGCTGCGCCTCGCGGCTGGCCTTGAAGCGGGTGAGGTCTTCGTCCGTCACGCCGCGGCGCTCAAACTCGGCCAGGCTCTGGCGCACCCGGTATTCGAGGCTGTCGAGCCCCTTGCCGGGAAAGGCCTGGGCCGTAATGGTAAACTCGCCGCCCAGCTCGGCCGTGGGGTGGCCGGCGCGGGCCTGCACGGCCCGCTGGTTTTTGATCAGGTTTTTGTAGAGCAAAGAGTTTTTACCGCCGCCGATGATGTCGGCCAAGGCGTCCAGCGGCGTCTCGTCGGGGTTGTTCTGGGGCACGGTCGGAAACACCATCTGCAGCATCGGGAAGCGGATGTTGTCGGTGTAGCTCACGTAGCGGTCCTGGGTGAGCCTGGGCGCGGGCAGCTTCATGTTCTGCACCGCCGGCCCGCGCCTGATGGAGCCGAAATACTTTTCCGCCAGGGCCACCACGTCGGCCGGCTTCACGTCGCCGCCCACGGTGAGCGTGGCGTTGTTGGGGCCGTACCAGCGCAGGAAGAAGTTCTTCAGGTCCTGCACGCTGGAGCGGTCCAGGTCCTGGAGGTAGCCGATGGTGAGCCAGCTGTAGGGGTGGCCGTAGGGGTACAGGTTCTTGGCTACGTATTCGCTGGCCAGGCCGTAGGGGCGGTTGTCGTAATTCTGGCCGCGCTCATTCTTCACCGTAGCCCGCTGCACCTCGAAGCGGGGCTGGGTTACGGCGTCGAGCAGGTAGCCCATGCGGTCGGCTTCGAGCCAGAGGGCGCGCTCGAGCTGGTTGTTCGGAACGGTTTCGTAGTAGTTGGTCCGGTCGCGGTTGGTGCTGCCGTTGTTGGTGCCGCCCGAGCCGACCACGAGCTTGTCGAACGTGCCCTGGGGGGCGTGGTCGGAGCCCTCAAACATCATGTGCTCGAAGAAGTGGGCAAAACCCGACTTGCCGATTTGCTCCCGGGCCGAACCGACGTGGTAGGTTACATCGACGTGGGCCAGCGGGTCGGAATGGTCTTCGGTTACGATGAGGGTGAGGCCATTGGCCAGCACGTACTTCTCGTAGGGAATCATCAGCTCGCCGGGCTGGCGGGTTACTTTTTCCACCAGCCGGGTGCCGGCCGCGGTGGTCGGGCCAGCGGCTGGTTTGGCCGCGGCCGGAGCCGCTTTTTTCTGCTGGGCCACGGCCGGGCTTAGCGTAAGGGCCGTGCCCAGGCCCAGCAGCAGGAAGGATTTTGTGAGCATAGAGCAGGAATAGGGAAGGAAGTTCGGCTTGAAGGTAAGCGAGAAAAAGACACCGGCCCTGGGTAAGCGACAACGCTTTTTGGATGAGTGAAGCCCTTGCCAGCGTGTGGGGGCGGGGCTGGCCCCCGCCCGTCGTGGAACGAATCCGGCCCCAATCGTTCCACGACGGGCGGGGGCCAGCCACTTCGCGAGGGGTTAACCAAGATTTTGCGGGATAACCGAGGACGGTCCTTCGCAGGCTCAGGATGACGGGTGGTGGTAGCCACTGAAACGCCGCCCGGCACCCTGGATTGCCATGCGCCGTTTTTTCGGCACCTTGACCCCAAATTACTTCCCGCGCCATCCTCTGTCCCTTTCCCTGCTCATGCGCTTCTCTTCTTCTCCCCTACTCCTGGCCGGTGCCGCGCTGCTCACGCTGCTGGCCGGCTGCCAGAGCCGTACGTCCGACTCCGCCACCACGACCGCGTCGCCCGAAACAGCCGCTGCCCCGCCCGACACGACGGTGGCGCCTTCGCCCAACGACGGCATCACGGCCGCCGGCATTGGCGACTACATCAAAGTGCTGGCGTCGGACGAGTACCAGGGCCGCAAGCCGTTCACCATCGGGGAGCAGAAAGCCACGGATTTCCTGGCCGCGGAGTTTAAGAAGCTGGGCCTGCAGCCGGGGCCGGACGGCACGTATTTCCAGGCCGTGCCGCTGGTCGAAATTACCGGCACGCCCGCCCCTACCATGCAGATTACGGGGGGCCAGCAGCCTCTCACGCTGAACTACAAAACCGACTACATGGCTTTCACCGAGCAGGAGAAGCTGAAGGTGGCGGTCAACAACTCGCCGCTGGTCTTTGCCGGCTACGGCGTGGTGGCCCCCGAGTACGGCTGGAACGACTACGCCGGCCTCGACGTGAAGGGCAAAACCGTGGTGGTGCTGGTGAATGACCCCGGCAACGCGGGCAACGACACGACTATGTTCAAGGGCCGCGCCATGACCTACTACGGCCGCTGGATGTACAAATACGAGGAAGCCGCCCGCCAGGGCGCTACCGGCCTGCTCATCATCCACGACACCAAGCCGGCGGCGTATCCGTGGTCGGTGGTGCAGAGCAGCTACTCGGGGGCCAAGCTGCGCCCCCAGACCGCCGACAAAGGCGCCAGCAAGTGCGTGCTCGAAGGCTGGGTGACGCTGGACGCGGCCAAAAAGCTGTTCACCGCGGCCGGCCAGAACTATGATGAAGCCTACGCCGCCGCCAACAAGCCCGGCTTCCGGGCCCGCCCCCTGAACCTGCAGGTCAGCACCAGCATCAGTAATAAGCTGCGCCGCCAGACTTCCCGGAACGTGGTGGCCGTGCTGCCCGGCACCACGCGCCCCGGCGAGTACATCTTCTACTCGGCCCACTGGGACCACCTCGGCATTGGGGCCCCGGTAAACGGGGACTCGATTTACAACGGGGCGGCCGATAACGCCAGCGGCTGCGCGGCCCTGCTCAGCATCGCCAACGCCTTCCGGCAGGCCAAGGAGAAGCCCGGCCGCAGCATCGTGTTTCTGGCCGTAACGGGCGAAGAGCAGGGCTTGCTGGGCTCGATGTACTACGCCAGCCACCCGCTGTTTCCGGTGAATAAGACCGTGGCCGACCTCAACATGGACGACCTGCCCAACATGGGCCCCATGCGCGACCTGACCGTTATCGGCTACGGGCAGTCGGAGCTGGACGACTACGCCCGCGTAGCCGCCCGGGAGCAGGACCGCTACATCCAGCCCGACCAGAACGCCGACAAGGGCTACTTTTTCCGCTCCGACCACTTCAGCTTCGCCCACGTGGGTGTGCCCTCGCTCTACGCCAGCGGCCAGGCCGACAGCCGCCTGAAAGGGAAGGCGTACGCTCAGCAGCGGGCCGAGGAATTTGAAGCCCACACGTACCACCAGCCTTCGGATGAGTACGACGCGAAAGCCGACTTCCGCGGCATGGAGCAGGATGCCCGCCTGCTGTTCCGCGTGGGCCAGCGCCTGGCCGCTGAAACCACCTTCCCGCAGTGGAAAGTGGGTTCGGAGTTCAAGGCTATCCGGGAGAAGTCAATGAAAGGGAAGTGAGAGCGGAGAACTGGGAATACGCCCAATGGAGCTGTCATCCTGAGCTTGCGAAGGACCTTCCTCTTCGCCACTGAAAAGTTGTTTTGAACGAGCAAAGCCCTTTCCCGCGCTGTGGGAAAGGGCTTTGTGAATTGAAACGGCTGCAGTAGTAGTCGAAGAGGAAGGTCCTTCGCTCTGCTCAGGATGACAAACGATTTCAGGCTGACCGTCAGCACCTAATCGTCGTCGTCGTCGTCCTCTTCCTCATCGGGCAGGCGGCGGCCGTGCTGGTCACGCTGCCGCTTTTGCTCGTAGTGATACCGGCGGACGGTGGTCGAATTGCCCGTGGCAGCGGCTTTGGCGGGCTTTTCCAGGCGCACGGGCAAGGGCAGGAAGGTGGTGCCGTCGGGGTTGGTGGCGCGCCGGACAAACCAGGTGCCGGTGCGCAGATCCACGCCGTCGCCGGCCAGGAGCTGACCCTGACGGCCGTAGGCCAGAAGTACGTGGCCGTTGGGCCGTACGCGGGTTCCGTTGGGCAGCCGCACTTCCCGGGTTACGGGGCGGGTGGTGCCGTTTTGCAATAGCAGGAGCCGGCCGTCGGACCAGAGCAGGCCGTCGCGCCCAGGCGGCGGGGTGGTTTGGGCGGAGGCGGCGAAACCGATCAGGGCCAGCAGCAGTCCGAATACAAGGCGGATCATCAGGAAATTTTCAGTCAGCCCGGACATTTTCCACCATTGCTGGTTTAGCTGGTATCACAAAGTAACGGGCTTTTTCGCCCCGCCGCCCGCGGCCTGCCGTTTCGTCGTTTTTTGCCTCTATGCTCGTTCCCAGCCTCGACCTCACCTACCTGCGCCTGTCCCACCGCCCCGACCTGCAAATCCTGTTTTTGCGCTGGAACCGGCCCGTGTCGTCGCAGGAGCACCGCGACGGCTACCGCCAGGCGCTGGCAATGGCCCAGGTGCACGGGGTAGGCCACTGGCTCATCGACCTGCGCACCCGCGGGCTGGCCAGCGCCGAGGATTTCGAGTGGGTGCTGACCGATTTTCGCCTGCAGATGGCCCAGGCTTTGCCCCAGGCGTCGCGCCGCCTGGCCTATTTCGTCACGCCCTACCACCAGCCGACCATCGATGAGCGGATAAAGACCCCGGAGCTGCGCAGCCTCCACCGGGTTTTCATCGAGGAAACTCCGGCTCAGCAGTGGCTGGCGACGGGCAGGTAAGCCGCTTCCCGGAATCTTCAATTCAAGCAAAAGGGCCGCTTCCAACCAAGGAAGCGGCCCTTTTATTTTCCGATCAGGCGGACTACACCCGCGGATTGGTTTGCATGGGCGAATCGTAGGCCGGGTTGTCCAGCGTGGGCTGCTCCTCGGGCAGGCGGATGTCGTCGGTGTCGTTGACGCGCAGGGTCAGCAGGCCGGCGATGATCATCGAGCAGCCGCCCAGCACCAGCGTGTACACCGATTCGCCGTGGAACACAGTCTTGGTAAAGAAGCCCAGAATCAGGCCCGCCACCACCTGCGGAATCACGATGAAGAAGTTGAACACGCCCATGTAGTAGCCCATCTTGTTGGCGGGCAGGGCCCCGGCCAGCATGGCGTAGGGGACGCTCAGGATCGAAGCCCAGGCAATGCCCACGCCCACCATCGACAGCAGCAGCATGTTGGGGTCCTGGATGAAGTAAATCGAAATCAATCCCAAACCCCCGGCCGTAAGGCAGATGAGGTGGGTGACGCGACGGCTGGTAGCGCGGGCAATGGCCGGCAGCAGCAGGGCCGCAATGGCCGACACGCCGTTGTAGACGGCAAAGCAGATGCCTACCCAGTCGGCCCCTTCGTTGTAGAGCTTAGACGTGGCGTCGGAGGTGTGGTAGATATGGCTCGTGACGGCGGGCGTGGTGTAGATCCACATCGAAAACAACGCCAGCCAGGAGAAGAACTGCACAATGGCCAGCTGACTCATCGTCTTCGGCATGTGCGCGATGCCGGCGAAGGACTCGCGGATGCCGTTCAGAAAGCCCGAGGTGCGGCGCTTTTCTTCCTCAAACTCCGCTAAGTTCTCCGGCGGGTATTCCCTGGTCCGGATTACGGTCCAGAGGACGGCCAGGAAGAACACGATGCCGCCGATGTAGAACGCATACTTCACCGACGGCGGAATCTCGCCGGCCGGGGCCGTATTGGGCACGTCGAACCAGTTGGTGAACATCCAGGGCAGCGACGAGGCCACTACCGCGCCTATGCCGATAAAGAACGTCTGGGCGGCGAAGCCCGTGGTCCGCTGCGAGGCCGGCAGCAGGTCGCCGACCAGCGCCCGGAAAGGCTCCATGCTGATGTTGATGCTGGAGTCCATAATCCAGAGCATGCCGACGGCCATCCACAGGGCCGTCACGTTGGGCATTACCAGCAGGGCGAACGAGGCCAGAACCGCGCCCACCAGGAAAAACGGGCGGCGGCGGCCCCACTTCGGGCTCCAGGTACGGTCGGACATGTAGCCGATAATAGGCTGCACCAGCATCCCGGTGAGCGGGGCGGCCAGCCAGTAGAGGGCTATTTCGGTGCCGCCCAGGGTTTCGAAAATGCGGCTTACGTTGGCGTTCTGCAACGCGAAGCCGAACTGGATGCCCAGGAAGCCGAAGCTCATGTTCCAGATTTGCCAGAAGCTCAGGCGGGGTTTTTCGCGGGTGCTGGCCGGGGCCGCTACACTGGTTGCCATTAGGGGAATTTTTAGGGGTTGGTGCCTGGGGCCTGGTTTTTGGTTTTTAGTTTTTGGTTTTTAGTTTTTGGTTGTTGGTTCGTTCAACGATTACCAAAAACCAAAAACCAACAACCAATAACCAACAGCCAGGCTATTTCTTAGGGTTGATTTCGAACACGTAGGCGCTGAGCGGCGGCAGGGTGAGGGTCAGGTTTTCGGTGGCCGGAGCGTTGTTCAGCAGGTCGGTGTAGGTGTAGAACTTCGTGGGGTCGAGACCCATGATCGTCAGCGCCGACTTCGGAATTTCGATGGTGGGCTTCAGGGTTTTGTCCTTGCTGAAGTTGGCCACGACGAGCAGCTTCTGCTTGTCGGTGTAGCGCAGGTAGCTGTACACGATGCGCTGGTCGTACTGCTTGCCCAGGTTGTTGGCGTCCTGCAGCTCGTAGAACTTGCCGCGGCGAATGGCGTCGCTGCCGGCCGTGAGGTTGAGCAGGCGGGAGTAGAACTCGCGCAGCTGCTTCTGGCCGCCGTCGAGCTTGCCGCCGTCAAACTTGCCGCCGTTCATCCATTTCTGGTGCTCGGGCACGCCCCAGTAGTCGAAGATGGTGGTGCGGCCGTCGATGCCGCTGAAGCCTTCGCTGCCGTTGGCGGGCTCGCCCACCTCCTGGCCGAAGTAAATCATGACGGGCCCCGAAGCCAGCGTGGCCGACACCGTCATGGCCGGAATAGCGGTGCGGGCGTCGCCGGCGAAGTCCTTGGAGGCAATCCGCTGTTCGTCGTGGTTTTCCAGAAAGCGCAGCATCCGGGAGCCGAAGCCGCGGCTTTCTTCCTTCCACACCCTGGTGATATCCTCGGTGTTGCCGCCGCCGCTCATGAGGCGGCGCAGGCCGTCGTAGAGGCCTACTTTGTCGTAGAGGTAGTCGAACCGGCCTTTGTCGAGGTAGGTTTTATACTCCTTGGGGTTGTAGGCTTCGCCGATAAACACGATATCGGGCTTCACCTTTTTCACCTCCGGAATCACGTAGGCCCAGAACTCGACGGGCACCATTTCGGCCACGTCGCAGCGAAAGCCGTCCACGTCTTTCTGTGCCCAGTACACGAGGATGTCGCGCATCTTCACCCAGGTATCGGGCACGGGGCTGAAATAGGGTTTACGCTCGCTCTGGTAATCGACGCCGTAGTTGAGCTTCACGGTCTCGTACCAGTCGTCCACCTTCGGGGCTTCCGAGAACACGTCGTTGCCGGTGGCTTTGGCGGGGGTTTCATTGAACTTGCCATCTTCCCTGGGGCCCAGGGCCGCCGCCAACGGGTTGCCGGCTTTGGGTACCACCAGGGTTTTGCCGGGCAGGTAGTAGAAGTTGTTGTTGGGCGCGAAGGCCTTGGTCTTGTCGTCCTGACCACCCAGGTCGATGGTGCCGGCGGGCTTGGCGTTGGAAGCGTAGGACCGGGCTACGTGGTTGGGAATGAAGTCGATGATGACTTTCAGGCCATTGGCGTGGGTGCGCTTCACCAGGGCGTCGAACTCCTGCTTCCGGTTTTTCACGTCCACGGCCAGGTCGGGGGCAATGTCGTAGTAGTCGCGGATGGCGTAGGGCGAGCCGGCCCGGCCTTTCACCACGTCGGCATCGTCGGGGCCGGGGCCGCCGGCTTTGGAGTGGTCCGTCATGGTGGCGTGTTCGAGCACGCCGGTATACCACACGTGGCTCACGCCCAGCTTCTTGATGGCCTGCAGGGCCGTGTCGTTGATGTCGTTGAACTTGCCCACGCCGTTTTCGGTCACGGTGCCGTAGGGCTTGTTGGCCGCGACTTTGTTGCCGAACAGGCGGGTCATCATCTGGTAAATCACCAGCTTATGATCCTGGGGCACTTCGTCGGTGGTGTTGGGGTCCGCCAGGGAAAGGGATTCAGGCACGGCAGCAGGGGAACTTGAAAAAGGGTAAGCGAAAGATGCCAGGGCCAGGGTGGCCGCCGCGGCCGGCAGGAGCAGTTTTTTCATAATGACGGATAAGGTAGTGAGTTGCCCGTTACCAGTTGTCAGTTGCCGGTTTGTTTAGTGACCATAACCGGCAACTGGCAACTCGCAACCGGCACCTCAATACTCCTGGGTGAGGGGGTGAATCATGAGCTCATCGACGACCACGTGGGTTGGAGCTTCGAGGACGTAGCGCACGGCCTGGGCAATGTCGGCGGGCTTGAGGTGCGTTTTCTCGGCCTCCACGCGGCCCGGCTTCGAGTCGTTGAAGTAGGTATCGACGAGGCCGGGGTAGATGGTGCTGACCTTGACCCCGAACGAGCGGACTTCCTTGCGCAGGGTGCTCAGCACGGCATCCTGGGCGTATTTGCTGGATCCGTAGGCGGCTCCGTGCTGGAAGGTGCGCTTCGCTACGTCGGAAACAATACCGACGATGTGGCCGCCGTGCTGGGCTTTGAGGTGGGGCAGAATGGCTTTGCAGAGCAGAAAGGTGCCCTTCACGTTCACGGCAAACATCTGGTCCCAGTCGGCGGTGCTGAAGTGCTCGAGCAGGTTGAAGGAGCCTACGCCGGCGTTGCAGACCAGAATGTCGACGCGGCCGAAGTGGCGGATGGCTTCGTCGATAACGTGCTGGGCATCAGCTTCGTCGGCAACGTCGGCGGGTACGGCCAGGCCGGCGGTTTTGAGGGCTACTTCGGTCAGCTCATCGGCCGAGCGGGCCACGCAGACCACTTTGGCCCCCTGCATGGCCAGCAGCAGGGCAATGGCCCGCCCGATGCCGCGGCTGGCTCCGGTGACGATGGCGACTTTATCGGTTAGGTCCGTCATGGCTTTAGGTTTTCTCGCAGAGGTCCGCAGAGGGATGCGCAGAGGTAAAGGGAGGTAGCCCTATAGGCCGTTGGCAAGGCGGATGATGCCGTCCTTGACGTGTGGCGTGTTGAAGTTAATGAGTAGTCCCAGCTTCCGTTTTGATAATCGCAAATACGTCAGCAGTTGCTTATGATGAACATCCAGCAGTGCGTCTACCGACTTAATTTCGACAATTACTTTGTCTTCTACCAGCAAGTCAATCCGAAAACCCAGTTCCAGTTTCACTTCATCATAGTATGCTGGTAACCCCACTTGGCTGGCTACCAACAGCCCGCTCTTCCGAATTTCATAAGCCAGAGCAGCCTCATAGACCGACTCCAGTAACCCTGGTCCCAGGGCAGTATGAACCTTAAAAGCGGCTCCCCGCACCGCATACGCAATGTCATTTTCACTCATGTTATCCCTGCCTCTAACCTCTGCGCATGCCTCTGCGGACCTCTGCGAGAAAATAAACTACCGCTTCAGCTCCACCACCCAGGCCGTCCGCCCCGGAATCCGCAAAGTCTTCAGATCCGCCACCGCCGCGCCGGTTGTAATTTCAGTACCCCCCGAAAACCCGTTGAGCCGCTCAGCAAACCGGCTGGTTTCCACGGTTTTCTCCTCCTTGTTGGAGTTCATCATCACCATCACCGCTTCACCCTGGTCGTTGTAGCGGAAGTAGGTATACACGCCCTGGTCAGGAATGAACTGCATGAGCTTGCCGGAGTGCAGCACCGGGTGGGTTTTGCGGTAGTTGGCCAGCTTGCTCACGTAGCTGAAGGCTTCGGCCTCCTGCCCGGTGCGGGTGGTGAACAGGTTTTTCTGGTCGCCGGCGAAGCCGCCGGGGAAGTCCTCGCGCACCTTGCCGTCGGGGTTGCTGTAGTTCTTCATCAGCACCTCGGTGCCGTAGTAGAGCTGCGGGATGCCCCGGCAGGTCAGCAGCCAGGCCAGGCCCATCTTGTACTTGGCGAAGTCCTCGCCGATGACGGAGTAGTAGCGGCTCAGGTCGTGGTTGTCGAGGAAAAGTACGTTGCGCATGGGGTCCTGGTACATCCAGTCGGCCTGCAGCGTGTAGTAGATTTTGTTCACTCCCTCGGTCCAGCCCGCGTCGCGGGTCAGGGCTTCGTTGATGGCGTACTGGAGCTGGAAGTCAGTTACGCCGGGCAGGTTGGCCTTGAAGCCGTCCACGGTCGGGAAGATGTTCTGGGCGAAGTACGCCTGCTGGGCCGTGCCCTGCACCCAGGTTTCGCCAAACAGGCCAATCCGCGGGTACTCTGCCAGAATGGCCGCGCCCCAGTCCATCAGGAACTTGCGTTCGGAGTAGCCATACGTATCCACCCGGTAGCCGTCGAGGCCGGTGTTTTCCACCCACCAGATAAAGTTCTGGATGATGTAGTTGGAAACCAGCGGGTTGCTCTGGTTCAGGTCGGCCATGTGCTTGTCGAACCAGCCTTCGCCGAACTGCTTGCGGTCGTATTGCGACACGTAGGGGTCGTTGAAGGCGGCGTCGCGGAAGTTGCTGCGCGTGAAGTCGGACCATTGGTGAAACCAGTCTTTGGCCGGGGCATCCTGCACCAGGTAGCCCGAAGTGCCCATGTGGTTGAGCACCACGTCGTGAATCACCTTCAGGCCGCTGCGGTGCGCGTTCTGCACAAACTGCACGTACTCCTCGTTGGTGCCGTAGCGCTTGTCAACGTTGTAGAAGTCGGTGAGAGCGTAGCCGTGGTAGCTGGTTTTGGGCTCGTCGTTTTCCACGATGGGCGTGGGCCAGATGGCCGTTACGCCCAGCTCCCTGAGGTAGCCGAAGTGGTCCTGAATGCCTTTCAGGTCGCCGCCGTGGCGGCTGTACATGGAGTCGCGGGCCACGGCCGGGGCCCGCATGCCCTTGATGTTGTCGTTTTTCGGGTCGCCGTTGGCAAACCGGTCGGGCATGAGCAGGTACACGAAGTCGGCGCTGGTCACGCCCTGCACTTTCGTGGGGTCGTTCGGCGTGGTCCGGGCCCGCAGGTCGTACTGGTAAGTCAGCTTTTTCGCCCCGCGGAATTCCAGCGCCACCTTGCCGGGCTTGGCCGTGGGCGCGATGGTCAGGTTAACAATCAGGTAGTTCGGATTCTCCAGCTTCTGGGTGCCGTCCAGCGTCACGCCGGCGTAGCTCAGCGCAACGGTGCGGTTGCCGATGCCGGGGCCGTGTACCAGCAGCTGCAGCCTGGGGTTCTTCATGCCCACCCACCAGAAGGTGGGGTCGATGCGGGTGATGCCGGCGGCTTTGGCTGGTGCAGCAGTCAGCGGGGCCGCCGGGGCGCTGGCCGCCACCGCTTGGGCCGGGCCGGAAAGCAGGGCGCCGGCCGCCAGCAGGGACAAAATACGGAGTGGGTTCATAGACAGAATCAGATCAGCAGGGTAAGAGGACCGGCAAGGTAGCCGGAGCAGGCGGAGTGTGCAATAAAAAGGATAGCACCTGCTGCCAAAACTGCCAATACGCTTGTTTTTGCCCCAAATAAGCCTCACTACTCAGGCACTGCCCCGGCTTTTTGTTGCGTGATTTATTTAACATTGCCCCGCCCGGGCCAAAGAAATAGTCCGGGACCCGCAGCAAGGACCCCGGCCTCAGTTTTCGCCTGGTGGCGGAGAAGACGGTTTTCCGGGCTCCGGCGGCCGCAGGACCGCAGACCAAGGCGTCATCAGTGCAAACGTTTGCCCTGGATTTCCTGAAAGGAGCGCTTTTTTTTAGGCGGGATTGTGCGGAACTTGGGGCCCCGCAAAGCCGGAAACCGGCCCGTTGCCGCGGTTCACTTCCTTCTGAATTCTCATGTCTTTCCAGTTCCAACCCTACACTCCCGCCCCCGAATTTCAGGCGCAGGCCGCGTATTTCTCCATGGAATTCGCCCTGGATCAGGCCCTCAAAACCTACTCCGGCGGCCTGGGCTTCCTGGCCGGCTCGCACATGCGCTCGGCCTACGAGCTTAAGCAGAACCTGATCGGCATCGGCATGCTGTGGACCTACGGCTACTACGACCAGGGCCGCAACGAGGACCAGACCATGCGGGCCGACTTCCGCCACAAGGCCTACTCCTTCCTCGAAGATACCGGCCTGGTGTTCCCGGTTACCATCCACGGCGCCGACGTGCAGGTGAAGGCTATGTACCTGGCGCCCGACACGTTCGGCACGGCCCCGATGTTTTTCCTGACCACCGACCTGCCCGAAAACGACTACATCTCGCGCACCATCTCCCACCACCTCTACGATGCCGACACCGCGGCCCGGGTGGCCCAGTCCATCGTGCTGGGTACGGGTGGCGGCAAGCTGCTCGACCTGCTCGGCGTGCAGGTCGATACCTACCATCTGAATGAGGGCCACGGCCTGCCGCTGGCGTTTTACCTCTACGAAAAACACGGCCGCAAGCTGGCCGAAGTGCAGCAGCGCCTCGTGTTCACCACCCACACGCCCGAGCTGGCCGGCAACGAGGAGCACCCGATGAAGCTGCTCACCGACATGAGCTTCTTCGGCACCATTCCTGCCGACGAAATCCGGCGCGTGGCCCGCGTGGAGCACAACGACATCCTGAACTACACCCTCACGGCCCTGCGCTTCTCGCGGCAGTCCAACGCCGTATCGAAGGTGCACGGCATCGTAGCCAACCAGATGTGGGGGGCGCATGAGGGCATCTGCCCCATCATTCCGATTACCAACTCCCAGAACGGCACCTACTGGCGCGACAAGGCCCTGCACGAAGCCCTGGAAGCCAACGACGACACCGCCCTGAAGACCCGGAAGCGGGAGCTGAAGAAAGCCTTGTTCGACCTCGTGGCCGACCAGACCGGCACCCTGCTCGACCCGGATGCGCTGACGGTGGTATGGGCCCGGCGCTTTGCCGGCTACAAGCGCGCCGACCTGATTCTGCGCCACTTCGAGCGGTTCCAGGAGCTGGTGACCAACCAGGACCGCCCCGTGCAGGTCATCTGGGCCGGCAAGCCCTACCCGAAAGACTACGGCGCTATCGGCATGTTCAACGACATTATTCAGAAAACCAGGCAGTTCAAGACCTGTGCCGTGCTCACGGGCTACGAGCTGGCGCTGTCGGCGGCCCTGAAAAAGGGCTCGGATATCTGGCTCAACACGCCGCGCTTCCCCCGCGAGGCCTCCGGCACCAGCGGCATGACGGCCGCCATGAACGCCAGCCTGAGTCTGAGCATCCCCGACGGCTGGATTCCGGAGTTCGTGCGCCACGGCGAAAACGGCTTCCTGCTGCCCCTGGCCGAACTCAACGAGCATGAGCACGTGAAGGACGATATCGAAGCCACCGGCGTGCTGGACGTGCTGGAAAACGAAATTGTGCCGCTCTACTACGGCCAGCCCGCCCAGTTCCTGAGCGTGGCCAAAACCGCCATGCGCGAAGTCGAGCCCGAGTTCGAGTCGCACCGCATGGCCACCGAGTACTACGAGAAGATGTACACTTTGGGGTCTTAGGGTCTTAGGGTCTTAGGGTCTTAGAGTCTTGGGGACTTGGTTTTTTGTCGTTCTGTCATCCTGAGCCTGCGAAGGACCTGCCTCTGCCCAACCACTCCGGCATTTTTAAAAGAGCAAAGCCCTTTACCTGCACACGGTAAAGGGCTTTGCTTTTTTACAGACGGACTGTGGTCAGCAATGAGGAGGGTCCTTCGCTCCGCTCAGGATGACAGAGCGACAAAAAACCAAGCTCCCAAGCTCCCAAGCCCCCAAGCCCCCAGCGCCCTAAGCTCCCAGCACCCCACCCAGCACGGCCCACACGTTATCGGCCAGGATCTTCTGACCAGCGGCATTGGGATGCACGCCGTCGGGGAGGTTCAGCTCGCGGCGGCCCAGCACGCCCTGGAGCAGGAAGGGCACGAAGTCGAGGCTGTTTTTCTCGGCCAGCTCCCGGAACAGAGCTTTGAACTCGGCGGCGTAGCGGCCGTATTGGTGGCCGCCCAGAGCGCTCAGATCGAATGGAAACTCCAGCCCTACCAGCACGATGCGGGCCTTAGGATACTTCAGGCGGACCTGGTCGATGATGGCCTGCAGGTTCTGGGTGGTTTCGCGGACGGGAATGCCCCGCAGGCCGTCGTTGGCGCCCAGCTCCAGCACGAATACGTCGACTGCCTGCCGGGCCAGCACGCCGGCCACCCGCTGCCGGCCCCCGGCGGTGGTTTCGCCACTCACGCCGTAGTTGAAAGACTTGTAAGGCAGTTTCAGCGAGTCGATGCGGGCCTGAAGCAGGGTGGGAAAGGCGGCGCTGGCGGGCAGCTGGTAGCCGGCGGTGAGGCTGTTGCCGAAGAAAATGATGTGTTGCATACGAATGGGTAGGGGCAGCGCCGGGGCAGGAGCGCGGGCTTGCACCGCTTCGGAGCCACTGCCCGACTGACAGCCGGCGAGTACCGACAGGACAAGAACGAAACTGACAAACCGCATAGCTATCCGGAGGGTGATGAATCGGAGTGGTCCCCCATATACTGGGTCGGCTCCCTTCAGGTTAATCCGCCCCGTAAATCACGAATCCGGCCCGGTTTCCACCGGCAGGAAGGCCCCGAGAACAGGGAGAAGTTGGTACCCTGGCAAACTTTTTTGCCGGTTGAAGGGTTAGCTTTGCTGCCTGGTCAGGAACATCTTAGGCTGGTGGCTGCCGCTTTTTTTTACCAAAATTCCGTTTCCATGTCCGTCACGAAAGCAACCGACGCTGATTTTCAACAACTCCTCGAGTCTAATGAAAAGGTCGTAGTGAAGTACTACGCCGACTGGTGCGGCAACTGCCGCCTGTTTTCCCCCAAGTTCAAGCGCATGGCCGAGGCCGAGCACAACCAGGACGTGGCGTTTCTGGACGTGAACGCCGAAACCAGCCCCGCAGCCCGCAAGCTCGCCAACGTCACTACCCTGCCCTTCTTCGCCATTTTCCAGAATGGCCAGCTGCTCGATACGGTATCGGCCAGCAAGGAAGAAGCCGTGGCCGAGCTGATCGGCAAGCTTAGCCTCAACTAATTTCCGCGGTCATGAAAATCCCCGCCATTAAGCGCCTCGTGGAGTCGCAGACGCTGGCCAGCCTGCTCGAAGCCGAAGAAGCCCTGCTCGACGAGCGGCAGCCCGATTTCGAGGTGGAAGGCGAAGATGAGGGCGAAAAGCTCACCCACGTATTTGCCGCCATCTTCGTGCTGAACCACATCCAGGACCACGGCTCCGAATTCAAGGATGCCCTGCGCGAGTACACCAAAAAGGTGCGCGTATCGATCAGTTAAGCAACAAAAGAGGAGCCCGCCGGGCTCCTCTTTTGTTTACATGCGGGCGAAATAGGCCGAAGCGGCCTTGATGCCTTCGTCGGTGCAGAGGCCCCGGATATAGTACAGGTACACGCTGCGGAACACTTCGGCCACGTCGTAGCGGCTGGGCGGAAACACCTGCTCGTTGAGCACCATGTTGAGCTGCTCGATGATGATTTTACTCACTAAAGTGATGTTGATGTCGCCGCGCAGGAATTTCTGCACCACGCCATCGTTGAGCAGGCCGTGAATCTGGGGGTAGGAGTAGTCGTCCAGGTGCTGCATGCCCACGGCCCAGGCGGCGGGGTAGTGCTGAATCAGGTCGGAGAAATAGTCGGGCGATTTGACTTTGCGCAGGTCGCGGATGCCCAGCTCCAGCAGGCTCAGGATGCGGCCCACGGGGTCGGGCACGCGGGCAAACAGCTCGGTGTGCTCCCGCTTCTGCCGGGCAATGTCGTAGTGCATGATCTGCAGGGCCAGATCTTCCTTATCGCGAAACATTTCGCGGAACGTGGTGGGCGAAATGTCCAGGGTGGTCATGATCTGCTCCAGCGGCAGGTTGACAATACCTTTGGTCTGGAAAAGAAGCAGCGCCTCTTCCAGCAGCGTTTCACGTAACGTTTGATTCATAGTTGGTCGGTCAGAAGGCGGGCTCAGGCTCTCAAAGTTAGCGAATAAACCAGCTCAGGCCGAAGAAAAACAGCAGCTGCAGCAGGTAAACGAACGGCACCAGCGGATTGCGCTTCCCGAACTCGGTACGGTTGAAATAGACCTGCAGAATGAGCGCCACGGCAAACCAGCCTTTGAAGTTCTGCAGCGGAATCAGGTTGTACTGCCAGCTCCAGAAGTCGTAGTGGACGGCCACGGGCTCGATACAGACATCCATCCCGACCATCAGGACCGCCGCGGCCAGGGCCCGGATGAAGCCCGAAACGGGCAGATAGCGGGCCAGTATGCCCGTCATGTAGGTTAGCATCAGCCAGTTGAGGCCAATAATCAGGGGCACGCCCAGCCATTTGATGCCCAGAGTGGCGCCGTACTCGTACACGCCAAACAGCCGGCCGGTGCGAATACCCGCCACTTCCACAAAAAAGCCCACGGCCATCACCACCACGCAAAACACGGCGAACATGGTACTGCGGTCGGGCTGGAAAGCCAGCAGCAGCAGGGCCGTCAGCAGCAGGTTCAGCGGCACAAACTGCAGGTAGAAGGCCGGATCCTGGGAAAAGGCCAGCCCCAGAAATCCCGTGCCGTGGAACAGCAGCAGAATGCCCTGGGCCACGCGCAGACGACGGGTACTGGTATCGGGAAGCACCGGCGGCACGAGCAGGGGTTGAGTGGACTCGGTAAAGGACATCAAGGGGGAATTAATAATTAATAATTAAGAATTAATAATTAAGAACTGAGCGTCCGCAGGAGGCCAGGAGAGTTTGTCCTTGTTCTCTCACGGAATACGCGCACCCGATTCCTGACTGTTAATTCTTAATTCTTAATTCTTCATTACTAATTATTTAATCAGGTCGGCCACGATTTTGGCCGACAGCAGGCAGAGCGGAATGCCGCCGCCGGGGTGCACGCTGCCGCCGCAAAAGTACAGCCCTTCCAGCTGGCCCGAAAAGTTCGGGTGGCGCAGAAAAGCCGCCAGCGCATTGTTGGAGCTGCTGCCGTATAACGCCCCGCCAAAGGAGGAAGTGCGCTGCTCGATACCGCGCGGGTCCCAGACCTGCTCGGCCCGCAGCAGCGGCTCCACGGCCACCCCCAGCACCCGGCTCACTTTTTCCAGTACGGCCCGGCGGGTGGTTTGGATGAGCGCGTCCCAGTCCTGGCCTTCGTTGTGGGGCACATTGACCATCACGAACCAGTTTTCGTGACCGGCCGGCGCGTCCGGCGGGGTCTTCTTCGAGGTAATGTTCACGTACACCGTCGGGTCGGCGCTGACGGTTTTCTGCCCGAAGATAGCTGCGAACTCCTGGCGGTAATCCTGGGAGAAGAAGATATTGTGCAGACCCAGCTCCGGGAACTCGCGGGCCACGCCCCAGTAGAAAATCAGGGCCGACGAGGAGCGGGGCTGGCCCAGGGTGCGCTCGGGCGCGGGCTGGGTGGGCAGCAGGCGGCGGTAGGTGGGCACCACGTCCATGTTGCTCACCACCAACCCAAAGTCGTACCCGTCCTGGCCCGTGCGCAGGCCCGTTACGTGCTTGTCGGCCGTCAGGATTTCCAGCACCGGCTCACTATAGCGGAACTGCACCCCCAGCTCCTGGGCCAGCCCCACCAGGCTTTGGGCAATGCTATAGATGCCGCCCTCGGGATAGAATGCGCCGATGCCGTGCTCCAGGTGCGGAATCAGGCTGAGCGTGGCGGGCGCCTGGTAGGGGTCGGAGCCGTTGTAGGTGGCGAACCGGTCGAAGAGCTGCACGAGGCGCTCATCCCGGAAGGCGCTGGCGTGGCGCTGGTGCATGGTGCCCGTCAGGCCCAGGCCGGGCAGCGCGGCCACGGCCTTCAGCACGTCGGGGCTCAGGTAGGTGCTGGCTTTGTGCAGCGACTTGTGCAAAAAGGTGCTTTCGGTGGCGGCGTAGGCCCGGCCGCTGCGGCGCAGGAACGCCAGCACGTCGGCGGCCGGCGTGCCCAGCTTCTGCTCCACTTCGGTGGCAAACTGCTCCTCCCCCGCCCAGGCCGTCAGGCGGGTGCCGTCGGCGAAAAAGTACTGGGTGATGGGGTCGAGCCGCTCGTAGCGGAAGTGGTCCTGCGGGTTGCGCCCGGCCAGCCGGAACAGCTCATCGACCAGCGCCGGCAGCGTAAACAGCGACGGCCCGGCATCGAAGCGGTAGCCGCCGGGCAGCGTAAACTGGTGCATCTTGCCCCCGAACGTATCCTGGGCCTCGAAAACCGTGACGGCGTGGCCCTTCAGGGCCAGCCGTACGGCGGTGGCAATACCGGCAATACCAGCCCCGATGACGGCGGCGGGCTGTTTGGGGGCGGGGGTTCGTTTTTTGGTCACAGCCTACTAACAGCGGCGAAGGGAAGCGGTTTACTCCACCGCCAGCACCAGCCCTTTCAGGTACGCGCCTTCGGGGTGAAACAAACTCACGGGATGGTCGGCGGGCTGGGTGAGGCGGTGCAGGATGCGGGCCGGGCGGCCCGCTTCGATGGCCGCGGCCAGCACGGCGCCCTCAAACAGCTCGGGCGACACCACCTGGGAGCAGGAGAAGGTGAAGAGCAGTCCGCCGGGGGCAATCTGGCGGATGCCGGCGGCATTCAGGCGCTTGTAGCCCATCAGCGCGTTGTGGCGGGCGGAAAGATGCTTGGCGAAGGCCGGCGGGTCGAGGATGATAAGGTCGTACTGCTCCTGGCTGCCTTTCATGAAGTTGAATACGTCCTGGGCATAGGCTTCGTGGCGGCCGGCGGGAGCCCCGGCTTCCTCGGCCAGCGTAGCGTTGCGCTCGGTCAGCTCGATGGCGCGCTTGGAGCTATCGACGGAGTGCACCAGCTCGGCGCCGGCCTGCAGGGCGTAGGAGCTGAAGCCGCCGGTGTAGCAGAACGTGTTGAGCACCCGCCGGCCCGGGGCGTAGCGGGCCAGCAGCTGGCGGTTGTCGCGCTGGTCGATGAAGAAGCCGGTTTTCTGGCCCGTTTCCCAATCCACGGCGAAGGGCTGGCCGTTTTCGCGGACGATGTGCTCCTGGCCGGTGCTTTCGCCGAACAGGTAGCTGTTCTTGGCGTCGGGGGCGGCTTTGGCGGGCACTGTTTCGGCACTCTTGTCGTAGATGGCGCGGAGCTTATCGCCGAATACGGCCTGCAGGGCGGCGGCAATCTGGGGGCGGGCGTGGTACATGCCCGCGCTGTGGGTCTGCACTACGGCCACGTCGCCGTACACGTCGATGATGAGGCCGGGCACGCCGTCGCCCTCGGCGTGGGCCAGGCGGAACACGTTGGTGTTGCCGTCGCCGGTGAGACCCAGGCTCTGGCGCAGCGCGTAGGCATTCCGGATTTTCGCTTCCCAGAAGGTGGCGTCGGGGGCCGCGGCGTCGGGGCCGAAGGCCAGCATGCGCACGGCAATGGAGCCGGGGGCATAGTGGCCCATGCCCAGCACTTCGCCGTTGGCGGCCTGCACCAGCACTACTTCGCCTTCTGTCACCTCGCCCTGCATCCGGCCGATAGCGCCCGAAAACACCCACGGGTGCAAACGACGCAGGGAATGATCTTTACCGGGTTTGAGGGTGACGATGGCGGTCATGAGCGAGGAAAAGTAAAAGCGGAACACAAAGGTAGACCACGGATTTTTCGGATTCGCCGGATTGGTCGGATTTTGTGGTCGGCCCCGGGTTTTACCTGTTCGCAGCCTTACTCTGCGACTTACTGCTGCGCTTATGTCCTGATGTTACGCAGCGTGAGGTGGGTTGCCGGCTGTGAGAAGTTAGGAGTGGGAAGCCAGGGGTTTAGGGGGCAGTGGGTGGGCACTGGGGCAGGCGGCCATCGTCGAAGCCCGGCAGCTCGGGGCCCGCCACCTGGAGCTGCTCTCCAACTCGCGCCTGACCCCGGCGCTGGCCTTGTACCGCAAGCTAGGATTCCGCGCCGTGCCCGTGCCACCCAGTCCCTACCAGCGCACCGATGTTAAGATGGTCCCCGACCTGTAATCCGCTTAGGTGAACCAGCGCCGGTAGATGGGCTTACGCCAGGCAAACTGCGCCCACATGGCCGGGTACAGCAGCGCATCGAGCAGCGGCGAGGCCGTCCGGAACTCAATAGCGTCCACGATGACGCTGCCGCCGTGCGGGCCGGGCTCGATGAGGTGGCGGTGCCGCCAGTAGCGCAGGGGCGCGGGGGCGGTCTGGGCTTCATCCACGAAGTAGAGCGTGCCGTCGGGCCGCTGGCCGTGGTCGGTAATCAGGCTGGTCCAGCGCTGGTGCAGGGGGCCGGTTATCAGCTCAATTTCCACCCGGTCGCCGGTGCGGCAACCATCGAAGCGGTGCAGCCTGAGCTTGGGGAAGGGCGGGGCCAGGGCCAGAAACAGCTCCCGGGTGAAGCCGGCCAGAACCTGGGCGGGCGGTTGCGCGACGGGCGTGCGGAGGGTGAGGTGCATGAGGAGCGTTTGGACGAAAGCGAAGAGGCTCGTTTGGGAAGGGAAACGGGCTTCAGGGGTGGGTTGTTTTGGGGCGGCATCACCTCACGGACCATGCTTACGCGGCTCGTCTGGTACTCAATACTGGTAAGGGTGCTACCATGACAAAATCGTTTTGGTCAATCAGCTCGAGCAATTCAGGTTTCAGGCGCGCCCAGAAGCACTCCGCCTGGGCGTTGTCGTAGCCGTTGCCCCGCCGGCTCATTCTGCTGGGCGCCATGTTGGGCAAGCCGGTGGCGGAAGCGTCGGGTGAGGTTTGCTCACGGCTGCACCCGCACTTTGGGGTGGCTGGACTTACCGTTCACCACCACCCGCAGGCGCTGGGAGTCCTTCGGCCCGTCGGCCCGCCCGCCAGCCCCGGGTCGGGGCTGGCGGGCGGGTTTTTCATGCTCGGTACGTCGACGAGGACGGTGCCGGGGCACGGGCTTTTTTAACGTAGCCAACTGCTGAACAATCGCGCCAGCCCGGAGCTTTGGAGGAGGTAAACTCTCCTCCCGATGAAGCTCTTAAACGTTGTAAAGCAAACCTACGAACCCGTGCGCGACTTCTGGGAGAGCCGCCGCACCAATCACTTCCTCAGTGGGGTGCTGGTCAGCGTATTCGTGCTGTGCATGGTGGTGGCCCTGCTCAATTACCTCGGCTGGCTGCCGGTGGGCGGCCTGCTGAGCCGGGTGCATTTCCTGCAGGCGGTGGAAATATCGTTTACGCTGCTGCTGTTCTTCGAAATGATCAGCCTGGTGTTCGTCATTCCGCAGTCCATTGCCAACTCCATCGGCAAGCAGATTGAGATTCTGAGCCTGGTGCTGCTGCGCTCGTCGTTCAAGGAATTCTCGCACTACAATTTTCAGCTGCCGCTGCAAAGTCAGCTCGAATCGGTGTACAAAATGGTGTCGGACGGCGTGGGCGCGCTGCTGGTATTTTTGCTGCTCTCCACCTACTACGGCGTGCAGCGCCACCGCGCCATCACCGAGGAGGGCGACCGGCAGGAGTTCGTGGTCCTGAAACAGTTTATCGCCCTGCTGGTGCTGGCCACCTTGCTCGCCCTCTCCGGCCACGACCTGCTGCACATGGTGCGCAGCGGCGTCTGGGTGCAGTCGGTCGACCGGTTCTACCTGATTCTGATTTTTGCCGACCTGTTGTTTATGCTCGTCGCGTTTCGCTACACGCTGCACTACCCCGATATTTTTCGCTATTCGGCCTTCGTGCTGGTCACGGTGTTCATTCGGTTTTCGCTGCTGGCACCGGTGTACTACAATACCCTGCTGAGCTTGTTTTCGGTGCTGTTCGCCATTGCGGTGGTGTATTTCCATAACTTGTTTACCGATGGCCGGTTGGCGTACCTCAACAAAAACCAGCCGCCCGCGAAGTAGCGGACGGGCCTTTTCGTGGGGGGGCGCAACCCCTGAGCGGCCGGGTCTGGTATCCTGCAGGGCAGCGTGAATGCGGCTGTTGTTGGTGTGCGCGTAGCCGCGGGGCAACGCCTGTTGGGCTGCCTTATTCCACTGCCGGAGCTACCGACGTACGCCTTGTGGCGCTGGCCAGGTTATGCTTCACTTCACCAGCATCCTTAGCGCTGCCAAACTGCTTTACGGTATTGCGGCCCTTGGTGGTGTGCGTCGCCCTTGGGCCTGACTGCTGGTTTCCCGCATTCGCTTTATCCTGGAGGCGCTTCCCGGCCGATGTTCTGCTAAAAGATACCCGTTGCCTTGCGTCCTGATGCCGTCCGCCGCCCCTGTGTTTGCGCCGCCCCACGCGCTGCTCCGGCAATGCGCCGGCGGTGGTGGCCCAGCGGGTGGGCCTTGGGCATATGCCCGGCCTTTGTAGAACAGCGTTTTGCGCGGGACCTGGGGCAGCTTCCGGGGCTGGACCACGGTGCCGGGGCGGCCGTGGGTTTCCCCGTAGCCCAGCACCACGTCCACGGCGTGGGCGCGCAGGTCCCGGGCTTCGAGCAGCATGCGGGAGGTTTTGCCCCCGCCGGCCGCCAGCCCGATGTAGACTCTCAGCCGCCCGCGCCGCCGCTCCTGCACCAGGCGCAGAAACCGTTCGGCCGACTGGTCGCGCAGCGGGTTGTCGGCGGGCGTCATGGGAAGGCGGAGGCGTTAAAACGAAATGGCAATGCTCGACGTCACGTTGCCGTAACTGTCGGAGGGCTGGCCGTCTTTGTGCTGGAAGACCTTCTCCTTAGCGTTGAGCACCCGGCCCTCCACCCGAAACAGCACGTTGCCGGAGGGGGCATAGTCGAGGCCGAGCGAGCCGCCCCGCACGAACGAGTCGGGGGTGCCCACGGTGGGCGCGTACGAGCTGATGATGACGCCGCGCTCCGCTTTGTAGTACTCGCCGCGCAGGGCGGTGGTCCACTGGTCGGCCAGCTTGTAGCGCACGAAAGCCGCGCCGGTGTGCCAGGTGTCGTATTTTTCGCCGTTGTCGCCGGCCAGCCGGGCGGCCTGCTGCTTGCCCACGTCAAACACCAGGGCCAGGCTCAGCCGGTCGGTGGCCGCGTAGCTGACGTAGAAATCGTGGAAGTAGCGGCGGCGGCGCACCGAGTCGGTGGGCTGCTCGTTGCCGTAAAACGTGCTGCTGTTGATGAGCAGCCTGGCGGTGGGCTTCCACTGAATTTGGGTGGCCAGGGCTTTGGCCTGGTTGTATTCGCGCATGTTCTGCCAGCCGTTCAGCACCAGGCCGGTCAGCGTCAGCTTGGGGTCTAACTCGTAGGTGAAGCGGGCCCCGGACTCATAGTAGGGCGAGTTCTCCGCCATGATGGAGCGGGTCAGCGTCCAGTTATCTTTCGAGATGGCCGACTCAAACCCGATGTGCGAACCGAAAACGCCCACGTCGAGCCAGGCTTTTTCCAATGGCCGGAAGCCGGCGTAGGCTTCGTAGAGGTGCTTGAATACCTGGTCCTCGGCCGCGTAGTTGGCGCTGACGTAGGAACCGGCGTGGATGCCGAAGGCCCCGCGCACCTTACCGTCGTCGTAGCGCAGGCCCAGTAGGCCCTGGTTCACGGTAAACTCGTTCTGGCGGGCGTGCGAATACAGAAAACCGGGGCGGTTCTGGGTGTCGTTATTCTTAAAATCGTAGCCGTAGTAGCTGTCCACAAAGCCGTAAAAAGTCAGGACCTGCTGGATGGGCTTACCGACAACTGTATCAACGAAATCGTAAGGCCGACGAGTTTTGGTAGTGTCAGAAGTTTGGGCTGGGGCGGTACTTGCGGTTATGGTGCCCAATAGGGTTAGCGTAAGGAGCAAAATAGATTTCATGGGTAGGGACGCGCTCCGAAAAATCCGGTTGGGCGCTTAAAAAGAAGTTGAAAAAACGAATTCCAGGGCTCAAACGTTGCTCGAAGCAACGGAATAAACGCCGGAGAAAAAGGCCGGCCTACCGGCCGCTCATCGCATCCAGGGCCGGGTTCAGGCGCAGCACGTTCACCCGGTCGGGGGCCAGCAGGCCGTGCTTGGTCGGGGCCGCCACCAGGGCCTGTACTTTGGCGGCGTCAAGGTTGCGCGCCCGGGCCACGCGGGCCACCTGCCCGGCCGCACCGGCGGGTGAGAGGTGCGGGTCGAGGCCTGGGAAAAGGGCGGCAGCGCCGTGCCGGCCTACACTTCGGGCCGCAACGGCAGCCAGTTCCTGCTCCAGCTTCCCACCACCGCGCCCGGGCGGTAAGCGCATTTGCGGCGGCCGGATCGGCAGAAGCCTGAAGCGCTGGTGGAATCAAGGTACCGGTAGCCCCACCCGGGTGCCCCGCGGCGGCGGTGGTTTGCCCGGCAGTAGCGTACTTGCCGGCTTAAGCCGCCCCCGATGCTTCAGTCTGCCACGCTCACCTTTCTGACCGGCCTCCGGGCCAACAACTCCAGGCCCTGGTTCGACGCCCAGCGCCCGGCTTACGCGGCCGCTAAAGCCGATTTCCTGGCGCTGGTGACGGACGTCCTCACCGACGTGCAGGCGGCGGACCCGGCTGTTGCCCAATCGAACCTGCAGCCCCAAAAGTGCGTGTTCCGCATCAACCGCGACGTGCGGTTTTCGGCCGATAAGTCGCCCTACAAATCCAACTTCGGGGCCTGGTTCAACGCCGGGGGTAAAGGCGCGCCCACGGCCGGCTACTACCTGAACCTGGAGCCGGGCGGCTCCTTCGTGGCCGGCGGGCTGTATATGCCTGACGCTCCCGCGCTGGCCGCCATCCGCCAGGAAATTGACTACGACCTGCCCGCTTTTGAGCGGCTGCTGGCCGGGCCGGAATTCTGCCGGCACTTCAACGGGCTGAGCGCTGACCATACCCTGAAACGGCCGCCGAAGGGCTACGACGCTGCCAATCCGGCCTTGCCCTACCTCAGGCTAAAGAGCTTCACCGCCGCCCACCCGCTTACCGACGCCGACGTGCTGGCGCCGGATCTGCGCCCGCGCCTGGCGGCAGCCTGCCGCGGCTTACAGCCCCTGATAGAGTTCCTGAACCGCGGCCTGGACTAGCTTCAGATACCATCGGCCGTAGTCCTCGGGCAGGCCGGTCTGACCAGCGCCGGCCGAACAATAAACCCCGGCGGAGGCTGAACATTTCCGGCAGCGCGCGGTCCTTGTCCCGCTACCCTTCCTTTTTCTGCTTCCCTATGCGCCATATTACCGCCGCCGATATTAAGAGCTTCGAGCGGATCTACCGCCTCAACCTCGTCAACGGCCTGCCCGGCTTCAAACCGGCTAACCTGATCGGTACGGCCGCCCCGGACGGGGCCACCAACCTGGCCGTGTTCAGCTCGGCCCTGCACCTGGGCTCCGACCCGCCCCTGCTCGGCCTCGTAACGCGGCCGACCACCGTTCCCCGCCACACCTATCAGAACCTGAAAGCCAGCGGCTGCTACACCCTCAACCACGTACCCCTGGCCCGGGCGGCGGCAGCCCACTACACCTCCGCCGACTTTGCCCCCGACATCTCGGAGTTTGACGAATGCGGCTTCACGGCCGTTTACCGCGACGGATTCCCGGCTCCCTACGTGGCCGAAAGTCCGGTGAGCATCGGGCTGCGGCTGCACGAGGAACTGGCCATTTCCAACGGTACGGTACTGCTGGTAGGCACCGTAGAACACGTATACCTGCGTGAAGAAGGCTTGCGCGCCGACGGCACCCTGGACCTGGCCGCTCTCGGCGAGGCCTGCATTTCCGGTCTTGATGGCTACCACGGAGTTCTGCCGCCGGTACGCTTCGCCTACGCCCGGCCGGGCCAGCCTCCCGTAGCGGAGTAAGCAATCAGGAGCTTAACGATGCGACTGGTGGAGGTCTGAAGCCGCCGGCGCGACTTCCAGCCGGACGTCCGGGGCAAGTCTGCTGACTTGCGGGAAAGGAGCTGCCCCACGCGGCGGTTGTCAGTCGGGAGACTGACCGCGTGTTTGCGGCTGGAAGTCGCGCCGCCGCTGGCGGCTTCAGACTTCCGCCAGCCAGGCGGCTTCAGGCTTCCGCCAGCCAGATTGGCCCACGGTTGAATCAGACGTTGGGGGTGGTCTCCGGAAACCGTGCGGCTACGGTATCAATGGCGTCTGCCAGCTGCTGGTCGCGCCGGGTCACGGTATTGCCCGCATCGTGGGTACGGAGGCGAAATTCGACGGTATTGTACTCATTGGCCCACCACGGATGGTGGTCGAGACGCTCGGCTTCGGCGGCTACGGCCGTCATGAAGGCGAAGGCCGTCCGGAAATCCGGGAACCGAAAGGTTCGGCACAGGGCGTTTTGTTGTTCAGTCCACATTATAAGGGCGTAGTCAAGGTGGGAAAAGAAGCCCCCGCTATTTGCGGCCGGGCAGAGCCCCATAAGCAGAAGAAGCAAACAAGCCGGGGGCTAAGCTAAACCCAAAATCCCAAACCGGAGTACACCTCCTTACCCGCCCTCCACATTCACCCCTAACTTTTCCGCCCTATGGCCATTGACCCTAATAATCGTCCCGTCCGCGTCATCAACGACGACACGACCGACCAGGAGCTGGCGGCCGGCCACATCATTCCCGGAGCTAATCCACCCAAGAATGAGGCGGCCCGCGGGGGCTTCGGCAACCGCGACGGCAAGGAAGGCTTCGGCACCGACAGCGGGGCCGGCAGCACGGCCGTATCGGTGAATGAGGATACCGACCGTGCCGGGCGCAACGCCGACAACATCCGCACCGTCGACGAAGGAGCCGACCAGCGCTCCAACCAGGATATGCCCATCGATGACGACCTGGATGCCCCCCAAGTCTCCCGGCGCGTAGACGTGCGGGATGCTGACGATGAGCGGGCCGGCCGGGACGAAATGCGCAACCCTGACTCGCGGGTCGGCATGGGCCAGATGGAGCAGGTGCAGCCCGACCCGTCGAAGGTCGGGGCCAACACCCAAACCAATGCCGAGCTGACCGACCCCAACGCCCAGGATTCCGCTATCGACCAATAGCTTTTTTTACCGGGCCGACCGGCGCATTGGCGGCCGGCCCGGTTTTTAGTTTCATCTCTTAACGCCAGGTATCATGTCCAGCAAGAGCAATCAGCAATCCAAAGAGCACCACGGTGACCCGGCCGGCCAGGGCCAGTCCAAGGGCGACCCGACCAGCACCCCGGTAAACCTCGACGCCGAAACCAAGCGGCTGACCGAAGAGTACACCCAAGATGGGGTGGACGAGATTCCGCCGACGCTGGTCAACAACCCCAACCGCAACACCGACAAGACCGACCTCGACAACACGCCCTACACCTAGGCGCCGGGTCCTGAGCCTGCCTACAATGCCTCTGCCCGACCCGCAGGGGCTTTTTTTGTGCCCCTTGCCGCCATTCCTCCCGCTTTCCCTGCCCGCCAATGGCCCGCTACGTGACTACTGACCTGCACGGCTGCCTGCACACCCTACGCCACACCCTGGAACACGTGCTTCCCCTGAAGCCCCAGGACGAGCTTTACGTACTGGGTGACTATGTGAACAAGGGCCCCGACAGCCGTGGTGTGCTCGACTATCTGATGCAGCTTCCCGGGCGCGGCTATCAGGTGTGGTGTCTGCGCGGCAACCACGACCAGGAGCTGCTCGACGCCGCCCGGGGCCGCACCGAGGGGCTGTGGGCCGCCGCCGCCGACCGCCGGCTTACCCTGCGCAGCTTCGGCGTAAACCACGCCACTGGTATTGCGGAGCCCTACCTCCAATGGCTCGAAGCGCTGCCCTACCAGCTGGATATTCCCGGCTTCACCCTCGTCCACGCCGGGTTCGACTTCCGGCAACCCGCCAACGAAATGCGCACCGATCCGCACACCATGATGAATATCAAGCAGTTTGCCTTCGATGCCTCCCGGCTGCAGGGCCGCCGGCTGCTGCACGGGCACGTCCCCACGCCGACGGTGCTGGTACGGCAAAATGTGCGCAACAAAGCCGGCTGCATCGGGCTCGATACCGGCTGCGTGTACCGCCACAACCCTGAGCTGGCCCACCTGGCGGTGCTGGAGCTGGATTCGGGTAGGCTTATCCTCCAGCCAAACCGGGAGCCCGCCTATCCTATAGCGCGCCGACCAGAGTGAGCTGATGAGTTTGCTGATCCTTTTGCGCATCAGGCGCCGACCGGACATCAGATCCACCAGGTCAGTACTTTAAAGCGAGTCCGGGTTATGAATCACTTTGGCATCCAATACCTGCCGGGCCGGCTTGCGATAGGGATTAATAGAGTCGGAGGCTACTTCCCGCAGGGCAGCCCGGGCCTCGGGCAGCTGATTGGCCATCCAGTAGGCCATGCCCAGGTGGTAGCGGGCCCTGATGGCCAGGGCCGACCCGGGCAGCTGGCTCACGCGCTTCAGGTAAGACCGGGCCGCCGCCGCCTGCTGCTGGCGCAGCAGGAATACCCCGTTGTAGTACAGCACCGTGTCCTGGCCTACGTTGTCGGTGGGCACCCGCCGCAGCGCGTGCAAAGCGGCCGGATAGTGCCCCGCGCGGTACTGCTGCATAGCCTCGGCCAGCAGGGGCCGGTGGCTGGCCAGCGAGGCCGACGCCGGCAGGCCCGGGTCCGGCACGTAGTACTTAATCCAATTATGCTGCGGGGTACGGGTGGGCGTGCGCAGGGCCAGCCATACGCCCGCGGCGACCAGAATAATGCCGGCCACCACGAAAATCCAGCGCCGCTGCTGCCGTCGCTGCCGCCGCCGCATCCGGGTCAGCGCTTCCTGACGCTGGTCCAGGCGCATATCGAGTCCCTGCAAACGGTGCCGCAAAGTTTCATGACCGGCTACCCAGCGCAGGTCCGAAGTAATCTGCTCGTACAGCTCATAAGCCTGCTGCAAGCCCGGGTCGCGCTCCAGCCGCAGCTCAAAAGCCTCCTGCTCAATGGGCGTCATCTGGCCATCGTCGAAACGCTCCAGCTCGTCCAGGTAAGGGCGCAGGTCAACAATGGGCGTCATAAAAGAGAGCAGCGGGTGAGCACGAAGGGAAAGCAGCAGAACAACAACGGGGCTAAACTACGCAGAATCAGTTAGCCAACGAGGAAGCGCCGGCCGCATCAGCGGCGGCCCCCTGGTCGCGGGTCATGATTTCGTAGAGCTTGCGCAGGCAGGTGGCCTTCTGCAGCCGGGCTACGTTGGCGTTGGCGTAGCCCATCTTGCCGGCCACCTTATCGAAGCTTAAAGCCTTGAAATAGAAATACATGAGCAGCAGCTGACTGTCGGAGCCCAGCAGGCGAAACAGGCGCAGCATCCGCTGGCGGCGGCTGGCTTCCACTGCCGGCAGCTCCTGGGTACCGGTGCTGGCCCGCGACGCCGCTTCCACGCGTTCCTGCGCCATGCCGTAGAGGTGGTTACGCACGTCGGCGGGCATTTTGGTCAGGCGGCCGTCGGCTACCTGGTCGTAGAAATCAACCAGCACCGTGCGCAGCAGCTCGTGGGCCGGGCCCGTCTCCAGCTGGTGCTGCCGACGGGCCCAGCGGGCGAAATGGTCGCGGTTGTCCTGGTAGAAATTAATCAGAAACGACTGGTCACCGACACGCATCTGCGTCAGGATTGCGGCAAGCGGCTGGTTGGCGACGGCGGACATAAGGGCAAAGACTAGGCGGACCCGGACAACTGCGCCCGGCGGCGGAACAAGATAAGGCAGAACCAGCACACTCCGGTGCGTTCCCTGATTCGGCGGCAACGGGCCGACGCGGAACCCGCGGCGGCGTAAGTTGGTAGTTCCCCACCCCCGCCGTACTTTTGACCTTATGGAAACCCGCACCGCAATTGCCCAGGACACGGTCCTGTTCGACCTCATCCGTCAGGAAAAAGAGCGTCAGACCCACGGTATTGAGCTTATCGCCTCCGAAAACTACGTTTCGGAGCAAGTGATGCGGGCCCAGGGCTCCATCCTGACCAACAAGTACGCCGAGGGCCTGCCCGGCAAGCGCTACTATGGGGGCTGCGAAATAGTGGATCAGGTGGAGCAGCTGGCCATCGACCGGGCCAAGGAGTTGTTCGGGGCCGCCTGGGTGAACGTGCAGCCCCACTCCGGTGCCCAGGCCAACGCCGCCGTGATGCTGGCGGTGCTGAACCCCGGCGACAAAATCCTGGGCTTCGACCTGAGCCACGGCGGCCACCTCACCCACGGCTCGCCGGTAAACTTCTCGGGGAAGCTCTACAAGCCCAGCTTCTACGGCGTGGAGCCCGAAACCGGCCTGATCGACTGGACCAAAATCAAGGAAATTGCCCGCCGCGAACAGCCCAAGCTGATCATCTGCGGGGCTTCGGCTTATTCCCGCGACTGGGACTACAAAACGCTGCGCGAAGCTGCCGATGAGGTAGGCGCCCTGCTGCTGGCCGATATTTCCCACCCTTCCGGCCTCATTGCCAAAGGGTTGCTCAACAATCCGTTCGAGCACTGCCACATCGTAACGACGACGACCCACAAAACCCTGCGCGGCCCCCGCGGCGGGCTGATTATGCTGGGTAAGGACTTCGAGAATCCCTTCGGTCTGAAGACGCCGAAAGGCGAAATCCGGATGATGTCGGCCCTGCTGGACTCGGGCGTGTTTCCGGGCACCCAGGGCGGACCGCTGGAACACGTTATCGGGGCCAAGGCCGTAGCCTTCGGCGAATGTCTGAGCGACGCCTACACCGACTACACCCACCAGGTGATCAGGAATGCCCAGGCCCTGGCCGGCGCTTTCGTAGAGCACGGCTACCAGATTATTTCGGGCGGCACCGACAACCATTTGATGCTCATCGACCTGCGCAGCAAAGGCCTCACGGGCAAGCTGGCCGAAAATACCCTGGTCAAAGCCGACATTACCATCAACAAGAACATGGTGCCGTTCGACGACAAGTCGCCCTTCGTGACGTCGGGCATGCGCATCGGCGCGGCGGCCGTGACTACCCGCGGCCTGCGCGAAACCGACATGGTCCGCATCGTGGGCTTCATCGACGACGTGCTGACGCACCACGCCGACGAGGCCCATATCCTGCGGGTGCGTGGGCAGGTGAACGAGTGGATGCGGCAGTATCCGCTCTTCGCGTAGCGAAGCAACCGGGCAGCTGACCGACGGCGGGAATTCCGGCCCCAACATCCTTGCGGGCGTTCTTATCGTTAGTGCTCCTTTCGCTTCCTCCTTCCAGTTACTTTCCCTTCTCCGTGGATCAACACCAGCTTTCGCCCGACGCCAACGTGGGTGAACCACACGAAATGTCGTTTATCGACCATCTGGAGGCCCTGCGATGGCATATCATCCGCTCGGCCATCTCGATTGTCATTTTTGCCACCGCCGCTTTCTTCGCCAAAGACTTCCTGTTTCACGACCTGATTCTGGGCCCTTCGCGCAACGATTTCTGGACCTACCGCATGTTCTGCAACTTTGGCAACTGGGTAGGGGCCCCGAGCCTGTGTATGGACAAGGTCGGCTTCATCATCCAGAACCGGCAGATGAGCGGGCAGCTGACCATGCACATCAGCACCTCGTTTATCGTGGGGCTGGTGCTGGCGTTTCCGTACACCTTCTGGGAGCTGTGGCGCTTCATCAAGCCCGGTCTGTATCCGCACGAGCAGCAGAATTCCCAGGGCGCGGTGTTTTTCGTGTCGGTGCTGTTTGCCCTGGGGCTGCTGTTCGGCTACTACATTGCCGCGCCGCTGAGTATCAACTTCCTGGCGTCGTATACCGTCGATCCGACCATCGAAAACCAGATTGACCTGCAGAGCTACCTGAGCACGCTCACCACAATGTCGGTTTCCACGGCCTTCGTGTTTGAGCTGCCCATGATTGTGTTCTTCCTGGCCAAAGCCGGCCTGATCACGCCCGAAATCATGCGGCTCTACCGCAAGCACGCCATTGTGGTCATCCTCATCATTGCCGCCGTCATCACGCCCCCCGATATTTCGGCCCAGATCATCGTCACCATCCCGATTATGATTCTTTACGAGCTGAGCATCAACATTGCCCGCGTGGTAAGCCGCAACCGCACCCAGCGCCTCAACGCCGAGCTGGCCGCGAACAACGGAGTGTCTTAATGTGCTGATGTGTTTTTAATGTGGAAATGTGTTTTTAATGTGCTGATGTGGAAATGTGCTGATGTGCTTCTACCTCCGCGCACTTCCACATCGGCACATTAGCACATTCCCACATTTCCACATCAGCACATTAATCCACATTAGCACATTAAGACACATCAGCACATTAAACATGAAGACCATTGCCATCGGCTCCGACCATGCCGGCTTCGAGTATAAGCAGATGCTGGTTCAGTGGCTACGAGACAGCGGCTACGAGGTCCGCGACTTCGGCACCGATTCTTCTGCCTCCGTCGATTACCCTGACTTCGTCCATCCGCTGGCCACGGCCATTACCGGCGGCGAGCTGGAGCGCGGCATTCTGGTGTGCGGTTCGGCTAATGGGGTGTGTATCACGGCCAACAAGCACCAAGGTATCCGGGCCGCCATTGCCTGGGAGCCCGAGCTGGCCGAGCTGGCCCGGCAGCACAACGATGCCAATATCATCTGCCTTCCGGCCCGCTTCGTGAGCGCAGAAGCCGCGCGCACCATTGTGACGCAGTTTCTGGACACCGCCTTCGAAGGTGGCCGCCACCAGAACCGGGTGAACAAGATTGACTGCTAGCAGTGAAATGGTGCAGTGGTGAGTTGTCGTTCTAATATTTTGAACGACAACTCACCACTGCACCATTTCACTGTTACCGCCACCGGTACACGTTGGGCAGGCTGGTGGGCTGGTAGCGGCCGAATACTCTCGGCACTTTATATTGGAGCTCCCGCATCAGCCGGGCATCGTCGATGATGTATTCCGGGGGCTGCCGGGCGAAGTTCTGCGCCACCCGGAAAACGGCGGCGTACTCATTCAGGTGTCCGAAATCAACCTGCGACAGCTGCCAGTCGAGGTAGGGCGTAGCCAGGGGCGCCTGCATGTACGGGCGCCGGTCGGGACCCAGAACCAGCACGCTGCGGCCCTGCAGGGCGGCGTACGCCGGATTGGGCTGCCCGGCGTAGCTCTGCTCCGCCGGGATGGGCACAGCTTTTTCCAGGCCCAGCACCATCCGGTAGCGCACCCCTACCACGAGGCCCAGCAGCAGCAGCAGCACGACTTCCGGAATCCAGGCGTGCCGGGTTTTCTGCCACAGAAACAGGCTGAAATAAGTAAGTGGCGGCAGGGCCAGCACAAACGTACCCGGAGCCGTACCCCGGCCCGCCGCGGCCATGGCCACGGCCACCAGCAGCCAGATCAGCATCAGCTGCTGGAACTTGATCTGGAATACCAGCCCCAGCGACGTAGTAAACGAGCGGCCCAGGGCCACCAGCAGCACGAGGCCCGGAATCAGCAGCAGCCGCAGCTGCACGAACAGCGGCAGGCCATCGGCTCCCGCCACCAGCCCGCTCAGCGTGGGCCGCAGATGAAACTGGGCAAACCCGGGCAGCGAATCGGTATACAGAAAGTAGGTGGCCGCAACGGCGTAGGGAAACAGAAACCCGCATACCAGCAGCAGGAAGCTGCGAAACGAGTTGGCCGCGAAGATGATAACGGCAAACAGCCCCACCAGTAGAAACAGCGCCAGCGGCAGGTAGCACAGCGCGGCTACCCCAATCAGGAAGCCCGCCCGGAACAGGCGGCGGTTGTCGTAGCCCTCCCGGGAAGTGGGCAGCAGGGCGCTCAGGCCCGCGATGATGAACGTGTGCCCGAGCAGCAGGGGGGAAAGCGTGTCGAGGTCGGCCGTGAAGCTAGCCAGCACCAGGTAGGTCAGGGCGGCCACAAAGCCGCGCTCCGGGTGCACGTCGGCCCGGTTAAGCACCAGGTTGAGGCGCAGGGCCTGAAACAGCAGCAGCGCCAGCGCCAGCACGCGGTACAGCCAGAGTGGGCGGCTCAGCAGGGAATCGAGCGCCCCGAAGAGCAGGGCGGCCAGCGGGGCCGTGCTGTCGTAGAGGGTGCGGTAGAGCTGAGCCCCTTCGTGCAGCCGCTCCCCTACCAGCAGGGCCCGCAGCTCGGCGGCCGTGAGAGGCACCCCCAGCCAGAGCAGCGGCAGGCGCACGGTCAGAATCAGCAGCACCAGCAGCACCAGACGCGAGGGAAGCGGACTTTTAAAGAAACGCAGCAAAGCGGAAACGGGGGTTGAAAAGCAGGGAAGAAAGCGGGGTAAAGGTACTGGCATCCGGCGAAGCACCGCGGCCGGTTCGGACCAGCAACAATCTAAGTCCCTAAGAACCTAAGCGGCCAAGCTGCCAACTTCCTATCTTTGCCAGTTCTTATGGAAAGTAAACGACAGCAAAAGTTTGCCAGCCTCCTGCAACAGGATCTGGCCGCCGTATTTCAGCGCGACCTGCCCCACCTGTTTCCCGGCCTGCCCCCCGGCATCAGCACCGTGCGCATCTCCCCCGACTTGGGCGTGGCCCGCATCTACCTGAGCGCTCTGCTCGCCGGCAGCGGCGAAGGATTGTTGGCCAACGTGCAGGACAACAGCAAAGCCATCCGTCAGGCCCTGGCCAGGCGCATCCGCAAGCAGGTGCGCATCATCCCCGAGCTGGTGTTCTTCCTCGACGATAGCGCCCAGTACGCCGCCCACATGGACGCCGTGCTCGGCACGCTGCACATTCCGGCCGAAACGCCCGAGGCCACCGACGAGCCCGCCGCCGACAAGGCCCCCCAGCGCCCCAAGCTGTTCGCCGACGAAGACGAGTAAAGGGGAAGTTGTGAGCTGGTGAATTTGTGAGTTTTTCCGACTCCAATCCCCGGTTTCCTACCGCTTCACAATTTCACAATTTCACTAGCTCACCACTTGTATTACGACCCGATTAAGAAGTCTCTGGGCGAGGTATTCAACCGTACCCCACTGTTGCGTCGCCTGTTCTACTTCCTGCTCGACCTGCTGCTGCTGCGCACCTGGCACGTCCACCGGGAGCTGCGCCAGTGGTCCGCCGGCCGCTTCGATGAATCGCTGACCATTCTGGATGCCGGCTCCGGCTACGGCCAGTACACCTACTGGATGAGCGGCTTGAGCAAGAAATGGCAGACCCTGGCCGTCGACGTGAAAGACGAGCAGATTGCCGATTCCAACCATTTCTTCCGCCAGATCGGGCGTACCAACGTGCAGTTCGCCGTCCAGGACCTCGTGCTCTACCAGGAGCCCAACACCTTCGACCTGGCGTTGTCGGTCGACGTGATGGAGCACATTCTGGAAGACGTGGAAGTGTTCCGCAACATCCACACCTCGCTCAAGGACGGCGGTATGCTGCTCATCTCCACGCCTTCCGACCAGGGCGGCTCCGACGTGCATTCCGACGGCGAAACCAGCTTCATTGAGGAGCACGTGCGCGACGGCTACAACATCCACGAGATTCAGCAAAAGCTGCGCACGGCCGGCTTCGAGCGGATTGAGGCCCAGTACAGCTACGGCGAACCGGGCCAGATTTCGTGGCGGCTGAGCATGAAATATCCCATTCTGATGCTGGGGGCCTCGAAGTGGTTTTTCCTGCTGCTGCCCTTCTACTACCTAGTCACCTTCCCGTTCTGCCTGCTGCTGAACTGGATGGATTCGACGACCCGGCACGATTCGGGCACCGGCCTGATCGTGAAAGCCTGGAAGTAAGCACGACTTTTTGAGCCTGGAACCGTATCTTGCTCCGGTGTTGTGCCCCCTGCGTTTTTCACCTTTTCCCTCACTCTCTTCTTTCGTCTACGCCCTGCATGAACGTTCCCTTGCTCATTGCCCGGCGTTATTTCTCGTCCAAGAATAAGCGCAATATCATCAGCATCATCTCCAACATTTCGATGGTGGGAGTGGCCGTGGGCACCATGGCGCTGATTATTGTGCTGTCGGTGTTCAACGGGCTGGAAGATCTGGTGCGCACGCTCTACGGCAAGTCGGACCCCGATCTGCTGATTTCGGCGGTGCAGGGCAAGTCGTTCGAAACCAACGAAGCCCTGCTCAACCGCATCCGGGCCACGCCCGGGGTGGCCCTGGTCACCGAGGTTATCGAAGATAATGCCCTGCTTCAGTACCACGACCGCCAGATGGTGGTCAAGCTCAAGGGCGTCAGCGACAACTACTTTGCCCAGAGCAATATCGACTCCGCCATCGTGGAAGGCGACCACCGCCTGACCCGCCAGGATGAGCCCTACGCCCTGATCGGGGCCGGCGTGCAGCACGAGCTCAGCATTGCCATCGAGAACAAGTTTGCGCCCCTGCGCCTGCTCTACCCGCGCAACACGGGCAAGAAGACGCTGTCGATGAACCCCGAAACGGCTTTCACCGAACAGAGCATTATTGCCGGCGGCGTGTTCCTCATCGAGCAGCACATTGACGACAGCTACATCTTCGTGCCCATCAACTTTGCCCAGGATCTGCTCAAGTACGGTTCCCGCCGGACGGCCCTGGAAATCAAGGTCGGCGAAAGCCGCACCATCGACGAAGCCCAGGAAGATCTTAAAAAGCTGCTGGGCCCGGGCTTCCACGTCTACAACTCCGATGAGCAGCACGTGAGCCTGCTCAAAGCTATTAAGGTGGAGAAGATGTTCGTGTTCATCACCTTCGCCTTCATCCTGCTCATCGCCTCGCTCAACATCTTCTTCTCGCTCTCGATGCTGGTCATCGACAAGAAGAAGGACATTGCCATTCTGATGGCCATGGGAGCTACCAGCCACACGGTGCGCAACGTATTTTTGTTTGAAGGCGCTATCGTAGCCCAGGTCGGCGCCATCGTGGGCCTCACGCTGGGCGTCGGCATCTGCTGGCTGCAGCAAACCTTCCACATCGTGTCGATGGGCATGGCGACCAGCGTGGTCGATTCTTACCCGGTGAAAATGCAGCTTTCCGATATCGTCCTGACGGGCATTGCCATTATCGTCATCACGATTACCGTTTCGATCCGACCGGCGTTGAATGCCTCGCGGCTGGCTTTGCGCGACAACCTATAACTATTTGCCCGCTCGACCGGTATTCTCTCTACCCCACCTTGCTGTGGGGCCTTTGCCAGATATACTTAATAATATAAATATTTTCATAATTAATTTTACTTTTTATGAAAAAATCGACTACTTAGTATTTGAACCTTAAATTTAATCCTCATTTTCCGTTGGCAATACGACTATGAAGGTTTCCACTTCACAGCCTTTTCAAATCGTTTACTCCTTACTCGAACACGAGTATCTGGGCTATCTGTTTGAGTCTTATGTAGTGCAGCGCAATGCCCGCGGGCAGCTGACGCTACAGCACCAGACCGTTTCGGCCAGGAATGCCCCGGAGTTTGCTGGTGGGCTGGATGAAGTGGATTTCGAGCTGATTGCCCTCACCGATCAGGTGCAGCAGGATGCCGTGATTAAAGAGTTCTGGACGAAGAAGACCACTCCCGCCGAGTTCTTTCTGAAGATTTATGACGCCGATAAAGGCGATAAGGGCTTGCAGGACGCTATCTGCCGCCACGTGCAGGACCGCATGGGTCAGATTCTGGAGCGCCTGAAAGGCAAGCAGGTCTTTATCATGGGCAAAGACGGGGAGCCCACCTGGAAGGAAATCGGCGTGGCGCCGGAGCCGGCGTCGGTGCTGTTTCATTTCCGCCGCAACGACGACAGTACCCACTATTTCCCGACCATCCAGTACCAGGGTCAGCGGCTTGACTTCCAGTTCAAAAGCGCGGTGCTGGTCTGCACTCAGCCCGCCTGGATGCTGCTCGGCGACCAGCTCTACGATTTCCGCAACGACGTGGACGGGAAGAAGCTCCAGCCTTTTCTGAACAAGAAGTTTATCATCATTCCCCGGCAGGTCGAGGACAGCTATTTCCAGCGGTTCGTCGCGCCGCTCGTGGAATCGTTCGACGTCCATGCCCGCGGCTTCGATATCCGCTCGGAGCGCTACGTGGCCCGGCCCCAGCTTACGTTTTCCGACCTCCCGGGCGCCGTCATTACTACTGAAGAGGAGCGCAGCCGCTCCGCCCCCCGGCGGACCAGCGACGCCGCCGCCGCCGTGACCGTAGTGCCCTCCGACCACATTCACTTCGATCTGAGCTTCCGCTACGGCGACCACACCGTGCACAACAGCTACGACAAGCGGGTGTGCGTGAAGCTGGAAAAGAACGCCGATTCCTACATTTTCCACCGCCTCGTCCGCAACCTCGACCACGAGCAGGAAATCATCCGGGAATTGGCCGACCGGGCTCTGGAAGTACGCAACGGGCGCGCCATGCTGGAGAAAGCCACCGCGTTCCGCTGGCTGCACAGCCACGCCGAAGAGCTGGCCCGCCTGGGCTTCACCGTGCAGCAGGGCACGACCTCTACCAAGGACTACTTTATCGGCTCGGTAACGGTGCAGGTCGGCATCACGGAGGGCAACGACTGGTTCGACGTACACGGCACGGTGCGCTTCGGCGAATTTGAAATTCCGTTTATCAAGCTGCGGCCCTACATCCTGAACCGCCGCCACGAGTACCGCCTGCCCAACGGCCAGATTGCCATCATCCCGGAGGAATGGTTCACCCAGTACCTGGAGCTGTTTGCCTTCTCGGAGGAGCACCAGCAGCATCTGACTCTGCGCAAGCACCACCTGGCCCTGATTTCGGATCTGCAGAACGGCAACCTGGCCACCGTGACCATGTCCAGGAAGCTGGAGAAGCTGCGCGGGTTTGAAGCCGTGGAAGACCGGCCCATGCCTACTGGCTTCAAAGGGCAGCTGCGGCCCTACCAGAAGGCGGGCTACAACTGGCTGCACTTCGTGAAAGACTACCAGTTTGGCGGCTGCCTGGCCGACGACATGGGGCTGGGCAAGGCTCAGCCCCTGCACGCCCGCATTCTGACCCCGACGGGCTGGAAAACGATGGGCGACATGCGGGTAGGCGAGGCCGTTATTAACTCGCAGGGACAGACCTCGCGCGTAACCGGGGTATTTCCGCAGGGCGAAAAGGAAATCTTCCGCGTCACGTTCACTGATGGCGCTACCGCCGAGTGCTGCGCCGAGCACCTGTGGGCGGTACAGAGCCCGGTGCAGAAGTACCGGGGCCAGGGCTACCAGGTGAAAGAGCTGGCCCAGCTGCGCCACGACCTGTACGACCCGCACGGCAACACCAAGTGGTTTGTTCCCTTGGTGAAGCCCGTGGCGCTGGCCGCCCGGCCCGTGCCGGTTGACCCGTACTTTATGGGCCTGCTGCTCGGCGACGGCTGCTTCCGCCAGCATAGCATCTGCCTTTCCACCACCGACGTGGAAATCGTGAACTACGTAGCCCGGGAGCTGCCGCCAAATCTGACGATGCGCCGCAAGAGCAACACCTGCGACTACACGTTCGTGAAGAACACGCCGGGCTGGACCAACGCGCTGATGCAGAATATCCGGGCGCTGGGCCTGAAGGGCAAGCTGTCGAAGGACAAGTTCATTCCCGAAGCCTACCTCTTCAACGATGCCGCTGCCCGCCTGGCGGTATTGCAGGGCCTGATGGATTCCGACGGCTACGTGTCCCGCTCCGGCGACGTGAGCCAGTTCACCTCCGTATCTACGGGCCTGATTGAGGGGGTCACGTTCCTGGTGCAGTCGTTGGGCGGCACCGTGCGGCAGTCGAGCAAAGTGCCGGGCTACTCGCACCTGGGCGAAAGCCGGACGGGCCAGCAAGCCTACACGCTCACGCTGAGCCTGCCACCGCATATCATTCCCTTCCGGCTGAGCCGGAAGGTGGCGCTGTACCGGCCCAAAACCAAGTATCAGCCCTACCGTGGCATTAAAGCGGTGGAGCTGGTAGGCACCATGCCCGCGCAGTGCATTTCCGTAGATGCGCCCGACCGCCTGTACGTGACCGACAACTGCGTGCTCACCCACAACACTATTCAGACGCTGGCCCTGCTGCTCGACCGCAAGGAAAGCGGCGACGCTACCGGTGCGGCCTCCCTGCTGGTGATGCCGACGTCCCTGGTCTATAACTGGCTGAGCGAGGCCCAGAAGTTCACCCCGGGCCTGCGTATTCTGACCTACACCGGCACCTACCGCGACAAAAACGTGGACCAGTTTGCCGGCTACGACGTGGTGCTGACCAGCTACGGCATCGTGCGGCTGGATATTGAGCTGCTGCGCGGCTACGGCTTCGACTACGTGATTCTGGACGAGTCGCAGGCCATCAAAAACCCCAGCTCCACGACTTCGCAGGCCGTGCGCAACCTCCGCTCCCGCCACCGCCTGATTCTGACCGGCACGCCGGTGGAAAACAGCACCATGGACCTGTGGTCACAGATGTCGTTTATCAACCCCGGCCTGCTGGGCACCCAGACGTTTTTCCGCAAGGAGTTCCTCAAGCCCATCGAAAAGGGCAAGGACGAAGGCCGCACCCGCAAGCTCCACGCCCTGATCAAGCCCTTCATCCTGCGGCGGCACAAGGCCCAGGTCGCCACCGAGCTGCCGGCCAAAGTTGAGCACCTGAGCTACTGCCCCATGACGGAGGAGCAGGCCCAGTGCTACGAGGAAACCAAGAGCTACTACCGCAACAAGATCCTCAAGAATATTGAGGAGCACGGCACGGCGGGCACCCAGTTTATGCTGCTCCAGGGCCTGACCAAGCTGCGTCAGATTGCCAACCACCCGCGCATGGCCCACGCCGACTACGAGCACGAGTCGGGCAAGCTGCGGGAGGTGATTCGCATGATCCGCAGCGTAGTATCCGAAGGCCACAAGGTTCTCGTGTTCAGTCAGTTCGTCAAGCACCTCGACATCGTGCGCGCTTCGCTCGATGAGAAGCAGGTAGAATACGCCTACCTCGACGGCAACACCCGCGACCGGCACAAGGAGGTGATTCGCTTCCAGGAAACCGAGGCGTTGCGCGTGTTCCTGATTTCGCTGAAAGCCGGCGGCGTGGGCCTCAACCTCACCGCCGCTGACTACGTGTTCATCCTCGACCCGTGGTGGAACCCCGCCGTGGAAGCCCAGGCCGTGGACCGGGCCCACCGCATCGGGCAGCAGCGCACGGTGTTCACCTACAAGTTCATCACCAAGAACACCGTGGAGGAGAAGATCCTGGCCTTGCAGCACAAGAAGATTCAGCTCGTCACGGATTTGATTACGACGGACGAGGCTATTATTAAGAGCCTGACCAAGGAAGATATCGAGGAGTTACTGGGGTAAGCAGCCGATTACATCACAAGGGGCGGCGGGTAGAAGGCACGGAAGTCCCTTATATTCGCTGCCTCGCCATTTCCGACCACCACCCTATGCTCACCGCCATCCGCATCCAGAACTTCCGCAGCATCCGTGATGCCAGCGTCAAGCTTGGGAAAGTGAACCTGTTTATTGGGCCTAATAATTCGGGGAAATCGAATTTTTTGAAGGGAATAAACGTATTCGGCCTCATCACGACGCTCTACCCTAAAAATTATGACAAATTAGAATCAATATTTCCATCCATTTTACCCAGGGCCTATTCATCTAATAAAGAACCAAGTGACACAATCAACTTCAAAGCAGCAATATCAGATTCAAAAGAAAAAATTATCAGTATATTGATTGGTTATGATTGGGATCCTCAAGACGAAAACAGAAGATTTTTTGCTACTGAGTTAATGGAGTATGATAACTTATATATCAACCATGTATTTAGCGGCTATTCTTTTTATAGAGATGCAAACGAAGAATACATGGGCAGTGCCTCCTTGAATCTAAAAAAACTATTTAAAGGAGTTAGGTTACACAAAATATAGCCTTCTGCTTTTTTAATGAGTACAAATATATCTGAACAAAATAGATTGAATTCTAATGGCTCAAATATAATATCATTTCTATTTACACTTAGCCAGAATCACAAAAATCGCTACAAATCATTGGAGAGAGATTTAGAGCGTTGTGTAGGAACTCTGACATCAATTTCAACCCCCGCCGATCCAAATGAGATTGGGAAATTGAAGCTTAAGTTCTTTGATCAAAATGACACTGGATACTGGGCAGAGGAAGTATCAGAAGGGGTTCTATATTTTTTAGCTGTTCTTTGCATTATTCACCAGCCCGACCCGCCCAAATTACTGCTGCTAGAGGAGCCAGAAAAAGGCATCCACCCCCGGCGTATTAAGGAAGTAATGGAATTTATTTTTGAGCTGGCCGAGCTTCGGGATATTCAAATCATTATCACCTCCCATAGCCCCTACGTAGTAGACCATTTTACTGACACACCCGAAAACATATCCGTTTTCGACCGGGAAAACGGTGAAACTGTAATTCGCAATGCCCTATATGATATTATTGAGCCCGCCAACGCCCGCAACGCCGAAAAAAACCTGCCACCCATCCACTACACGGATGCATTAGGTGAGCATTGGGTATCCGGTTTCCTAGGTGGCGTACCCCTATGAAAGCAATAAAATATGGCTACTTCGGTGAGGATGATGCCATTCGTTTATTCCTCCACCACTATCTAAAAGCCGTGGCACTCGGTACGCCCTGGTATTTTGAGTTGGATGAGCCGTTTAGCCACCGCTACCAGGCTACTAATAAAAAACAGGTCGATAGTCTTTTTGCCGAAGCCTGCCAGGTAGGTCTGTCTGACTATCAGCAGGACTGCTTCTTCGTCGGGCGCGACCTGGACGATTTTTCCTCCTCGGCCTTGCGGCAGAAACGAGCTGCGATGCACGAAGCGGTCAGCCGCTGGGCGACTAAGGCAATCTTGTTGGTGCCGGTGTAATGCATCGAGCACTGGCTTTGGTACCTGCGCCTGCGGACCGATAATCCAACTTCCACCAAGAACGTCCCGCTGGAAACCCAGCCCCGCCCGGAGGCGAAACAGGCCGTGTACGGCGCGCGCAAATGCTCAACCAAGCACTCCAATCCCATTGTAGAATCCCTGGCTGCCGACCTAGATATCAGCTGGCTCGTCAGCCGGTCAGAAAGTTTTCGGGCCTTCCATCAGCAGGTGCAAGCTTACCTGGATTCACTGCCGCCGGCGTCTTGATCCCTCCCGCGCCACCCGCTTCTGCCGCGCCCCGGAGTTTCTCGCTGCCGCCCCGCCTTCCTCTGCCGCGCGCCCAGGTTCTGGCCGGCTTCACCCGGGAGCTGTTTCTGGCCCTGGCCCCGCCCTTCCCCAGGCTCAGGCTGCACCGCTTCGATGGTTGCCGCACCGGCGACCGGGTGGAAATTGAGCTGATAACCGGCCCCCTGCACCAGCGCTGGACCAGCCTGATTACCGACCACGGCCAGCGGCCCGACGGCACGCTCTACTTCGTGGATGAAGCCCAGACCGCCCCCGCGCCCCTGCGCTACTGGCGGCACCGCCACCTCATCGAGCCCGGCCCGCACGGCGGCAGCGTCATCGTGGACGCTATTGAGTTCCGGACGGCCTCGCCGCTGCTCGATGCGCTGCTGTACCCGGCCATGTGGGCGCAGTTTGCCTGGCGTAAGCCCATCTACCGGCGCTGGTTCACCTAAGCGGATTACAGGTCGGGGACCATCTTCACGTCGGTACGCTGGTAGGGGCTGGGCGGCTCGGGCAAGGAGCTGTTTGCCCAGGCCATTCACCACGCCAGCCCCCGCCGCCGCCAGCCCTTCGTGGCCGTCAACTGCTCGGCTTTTCCGAAGGACTTGCTCGAATCGGAATGGTCCGGCTACCGCGAAGGGGCCTTTGCCGGGGCCCTGGCCAACAAGAAGGGCCTGATGGAGGAAGCCAGCGGCGGCACCCTGTTTCCGGGTGAAATCGGGGAGCTGGCGCTGGAGCCGCAGGCCAAGCTACTGCGGGTGCTCGAAACCCGGAGCTTCGCCCAAATCGGGGACACCAAGCCCGTGTCGGTGAACGGGCGCATTGTGGCCGCCACCAACCGCAACCGGCTCCAGGAAGCCGATGCCGGCCATTTCCAGCCCGATTTGTACTACCGCCTGGCCGTGTTCACGGTGCCGGTGCCGCCCCTGAACGTGCGCCGCGAGGACATCGAGCCGCTGCCCGGCTACTTTCTACACCTGTACGCGGCCAAGCTGCGCAAGCGCCTGCGCGGCCTGGCCGCCGCTTCCTGCGCCACCTCACCCACTACAACTGGCGCGGCAACGTGCGGGAGCTGAAGAACGTGCTGGAGCGCGCCGTCATCCTGGCCGACGGCGACCTGCTCACCGCCGCAACCTGCCCGCCGAGTTCGACAACACGGCCCCAGCGACATCTGATGCGCCCACCGACGGCGAATGGACGCTACGCGGCATGGAGCGCAACCACATTCGCCAGGTGCTGCAGGAAGCGCACGGCAATAAGGCCGAAGCGGCCCGCACGCTGAACGTAGCCGTGACGACGCTCTACCGCAAAATGCAGGAGTGCGGGCTGTAGCGCCGCACCAGAGTTCTATCGGTCGTGCCTTTTCAGCCTATCCTACCCCGACTGGCTATCGACTGCCCACGGCTTTATCAGGGGAGGAGCGGCCACAACCCCGGATGAGCCGGCGGCGGGTGTAAAGCGCAGCAGCAGGTAGCCCACCACACCCGATACCAGGGAGGCCAGCAGGATGGCCAGCTTGGCTATGGCTTCGCCCGGGGAATGCTCGCCCAGCGCCAGCAGGGTGATGAACAGCGACATCGTGAAGCCGATGCCGCCCAATATGCCGGCTCCCCACAGGTGCCGCCACGTCACGCCGGGGGGGAGCGTGGCCCAGCCCAGGCGCACGGCAATCCAGGCCAGCAGCCCGATGCCCAGAGGCTTGCCCACCAGCAGCCCCGCCAGAATACCCAGGCCGAGGGGCGATAACAGCGCGCCAAACGCCGAGGCATCAATAACCAGGCTGGTATTGGCGAAGGCAAACAGCGGGATAATGCCGAAAGCGACCACCGAATGCAGCCGCTGCTCCAGCTTTTGCGCCGGCGAGCTGATGGTTTCGGCCAGCTCTTCCAGCTCCTCGCTGATGGTGCGCGGGTCGGCGTCGGTCCCGTGTACTTCATCGTTGAGAAAGCGCAGCCGCGTTTCCAGCAGGCGCAGCAGGGCCGGCCGGTCGTGGCCGATGCGGGTCGGGATGGCCACGGCCAGCAGCACGCCGGCCAGGGTGGCGTGGATGCCCGATTCGAGCGTGAAGTACCACAGCAGCACTCCCAATGCCAGATACAGCCCCAGGCTACGCACCCCCAGCCCATTGAGCCCCAGCAGCCCGGCCCAGGTGGCCAGGGCCAGGTAAAGAAAGTTCAGGTGCAGCTCGCGGGTATAGAACCCGGCAATGACGAGCACCGCCCCCAGGTCATCGACGATGGCCAGGGCGGTGAGAAACACCTTGAGGCCCAGCGGCACCCGGGGGCCCAGCAGCTGCAGCACGGCCAGCGCAAACGCAATGTCGGTGGCCATGGGGATGCCCCAGCCCCCGGCCGTGGGCGTGCCGCGGTTGAAGAGCGTGAAAAGCAGGGCCGGCACGAGCATTCCGCCCAGCGCCGCCGCCAGCGGCAGGGCCGCCTGCCGCACAGTAGCCAGCTCGCCATCCAGCACCTCCCGCTTGATTTCCAGGCCCACGATCAGGAAGAAAACCGTCATCAGGCCATCGTTGATCCAGTGCAGCAGACTCTTGTCCAGCACCAGGCCGTTGAAGGCGATGCGCAAATGCTCATCCCACAGCGCCGGAAAGTACCGGGCCGGTCCCCAGCTGGTATTGGCCAGCACCAGCGCCAGCATGGCGCTTAGCAGCAGCACGATGCCTCCCGCGGCCTCGCGACGAAAGAACTCGGCAAAGGGCCGCACCAGCGGACGCACGAATTGGGTAACAGCCATCAAACAAAATGTAGTAGCAAAAATACGGCTCCGTGCCGGCCCCGTTTCAAACAAAGGTTATGAATTTCCGGCGGTGGCACCACCCTAAAGATTTCGCAAGCGGACACTCGTTCCAGCCGCTCTGGTCGATGGCGGTGACTGCCGCATTTCGCTACGGTCAGCCTGGCAAAATGCTACCAGTCCCTGCTTCTTAGCGGCCGGCTTGGCCGGCGTCTTATTGCCTGAATAGCTGAATATCAAAGCATTATACAGCAATTTCACCTCACTGGGAAACCTGGGGCAGAATTTGGACCCGGAACCGGCACGCCCTACTTCTTCAAACACCTTCTCTGATGGCACCACTCCTGCTGCTTCCCCTGCTCACGGCCGCCGGCCTCGGGCCCTTCTACAAGGCCGTCGACTACTTCGACCACATCTAACCGCCGCCTCGCCATGACAATTACTCTGTTTGTCCTCTCGCTGGCCACGTTCGGCTACCTCGTCTACGTGCTGCTGAAGCCGGAGCGATTCTAGTTTTCCCGTTGCCGGTTGCCAGTAATGGTGCCGGCCCATCTCAATTCTGGCAACTGGCAACTGGCAACTCTCAACTGATATGACCTCTGAATTACTGGGCATCACCACCATTTACCTCGTCACGCTGGGGCTGGCCCTGCCGCTGAGGCACTACCTGGCCCGCGTGTTTCGGGGCGAAAAGAACCCACTGGACTTCCTGGCGCCCCTGGAACACAGCATCTTCCGCCTCGCCGGCCTCGACCCCAACCGTGAAATGAGCTGGCAGCAGCACCTGGTAGCGCTGCTCACCGTCAACCTGGTGTGGTTGCTGCTGGCCCTGCTGATTCTCTGCACCCAGGGCCTGCTGCCGCTCAACCCCGACGGCAACTCCAGCACGACGCCCGACCTAGCCTTCGACACGGCCATTTCCTTTCTGGTGAACGGCAACCTGCAGCACTATTCCGGCGAGTCGGGCCTCTCGTACCTCTCGCAGCTGGTGGTCATCACGTTTCTGCAGTTCATGAATGCCGCTACCGGCATTGCCGCCGCCGGGTGGTCTTCAACGCCCTGCAAACCCGCATCACCGAGAAGCTGGGCAACTTCTACAACTACTTCGTTAAGGGCATTACGCGCCTGCCGCTGCCGCTGTGCCTGGTTATTGGCTTGGTGCTGGCCTTCAACGGCACGCCCCTGACCATGCAGGGCCAGCCGCCGCTCGTCACGCTGCAAGGGGATCGGGTGGCCGTGAGCCGGGGGCCGATGGCGGCCCTAGTGGCCATCAAGGAGCTGGGTACCAACGGAGGCGGCTTCGTTCTGCTATTGCAGGCCGCTACTACCCACATGCCGCCCCGCTGGGGCTTGGTGAATAGGGGTTTGCGTAAGTCCTGTTAGTATTTGGGAACAGGTCTATCAGCTAATTACCTGATATTTAAGTGTTTTGAACGGCAATACCCTATTCACTCCCCTAAAAGTTACCGGCTCTGGGGCTTGCCCTACCGTGGGCACCCCGCTGCCTCGTAGCTCCGGTAAACCAGGGCTGGCTGGCGAAACAGCTGCACCGGTGAGCCCACTAGGCCGCAACGAAACTATTTCTTACCCGTAGCGGGGCTATTCAGGTACCTCTTAGGTAATTGTGGTATAGTAATTGGTTTTCCGGGAGCAACTAAAACCTCATTTCACTTTCCTTCCTCCCATGAAAACTCTCCATCAGCTTACTGCCCACGCATTGGTATTCATCGGTCTGGTTTTGGGCGGCACGGCCGCTCAGGCGCAGAATACTATTGGCGGTGCCGTTCAGCAAGGTAATGGCGCGTATGTGCAGAAAACCGACCGCAAAGTGTGCATTACCAACACTTTGCTGAATGTGTCCGGCATTGGCAGCTGCCTGGATATGACCCAGGAGAAATTCATGGTCACTCCCTCTGGCAACAGCATGTCGGTCTGGACGGGTACCGTGCCCGCGGCTTCGCGGCCCGTTAAGCGGCAGGTATTCAACTCTACCTGGACGGAAACTTTCAACGACGGCATCACCCGTAACTACGAGACGGTTGCCGTGACGAACCCGAACGGCACGATCAAGCTTACCCTGACGGATAAGAAAAACGGCAAAAAGAAGTAGTCAGAATCGATGCTCTACCTGTGCTGCCCGCCGCTGAACCACGGATAAACAGGCTAATCCGGCTACGCTACGGCAAGCCCGGCGCCAGCTCGTTTTGAAACGCTGACACCACAAAAAGCCCGTTCCTGATTTGGGAACGGGCTTTTATGTGGTAATGATTGGAATCGAACCATTGTTACTTGAATTTACGAAATACTTCTATAACGCCGTAGGAGGGCAATATATCGTAGTCTTTCGGTTGTTATAGGGAGATAAGTGTCAATATAGTGTCCCCCAAAGCGTCCCCTTTCATTGTTCGTTTGTATCTTGCAGGGAGTAATAAATCCCGAAGGCATGGCAACGCTGAAAACCTACTTGAAAGAGCCCGCAGCCACAGGGCCGACCCCGCTCTTTTTCATGCTTTCGGCTAATGGCCGACGCTCAAAGGTGTACACCGGCATTTCGGTGCCGCCCTCTCACTGGCTGGCCCAGGAGCAACGGATACGCACCGTATTTGCCGCCGCTGAGGTAAAGGATAAGGCCGAGCGAAAGAGGCTGGCCGAGGAGTACGACAGCCTGAACCAACGGCTCGACATGATGCGGGGAAACCTACTGGCCTACCACCGCGACCAGCTCACCAATAGGGTACTGCCAACTGCTGAGCAACTGCGGGCCGTAGTGGAGCCGAAGGAGGCCGAGACGCCAATTGTCGAAGAAACCCCCCAAGTATTAGCCGATTTTGCGGGCTTTATTGAGCGTGCCTGCCTGACTAAGCAGGCTGCGACCGTCAAGAGCTTTAGAACGACTTTACGCCACCTAACAAGATTTTGGGCCAGCACACCGGAAGGGCGGAGGAAGCAGGCCCTCACATATGAGGACCTAACCGCCGACTTTGGGCATTCTTTCACTCAACACTTGCTGAAGATTGCCCTGATTTCTGACAATAGCATATCAAAGCAAGTTTCATTGCTCAAACAGTTTCTACGCGACGCCACCAGCCGGGAACGCCACACGAACCAAGCGTTTATCTATTGGAAATGGGCCAAACACGACACCCCGATTATAGCCCTGACCGCCGCCGAACTACGCCAACTCGAAGCATTCCCGCTCCCCGAAGGCCATTATCTGGCTAACGTTCGCGCCCTGTTTCTACTAAGTTCCTACACCGGCCTTCGCTTCTCCGACGTGAAGGGTCTGCGCCCTGAGAATGATAAGGGTGATTGTTTGCGACTAACAACCCAAAAAACGCGTCACGCCCTGACTATTCCGGTTAGCCCAAAGGCCCGCCGTATTCTCGATGACTTGTGGGCGGGCAGGGTGCACACCATCACGAATCAGAAGTTTAATGTCTTCATCAAAGACCTCTGCAACCGCGCCGGGTTGGACGAGCCCACAGAGTGGCTAGTGTGGAGGGCCGGGGTGCGTGAGAGTACTATTCATCCCAAATACAAATTGATTAGCTCACACAGTGGGAGAAAAACGTTCGCCTCCATAGCTGTTGCGGGAGGGATGCCAATTCCTGTTATTATGAAAGCCGGTGGTTGGCGAAGCTACAAGAGTATGAGCCGGTACATTGATGTACAAGAAGGCCACCAGCAGGCCGAGTTTGAAAAGCTTTGGGGCGAAATAGGAAGCAACTAATCACGGGATATGCCACGCTACAAAGGGGAAACGAAATACGAGCGGGAAAAATATGCCCGCCGACACTTTGCCTTCATGGCAAAGAAGTACGGCCGCACAGTGTCGCATACTATGCATGACCAGGAAACGCAATATTTTCAACGCGAATCAAACGCCTTGTCTTGGCATGGCGAAACTGCCAACTCAGATGGAAGCACTCACTGGGAGCAGAATTTGCCAACCCCGTACTGCGGTAAACGCTTCGCGGAGATATGGCTGTTTCTGAATCTGCTTCAATCTTGGCCTATGGAGATAAAAGGCCAACTAGATTCGGAATTTTATGGCGACGCTTGCGACCGGGAATATGTACGTGGGATGTTAAGAACGGTCGATATCCAGGGCTATTTCACGGACGGTACAGCCATAACCTATGACGGTATTGCCCTATCTGTATATCAGGGGCCACTCAGTGAAGAAGAAGCGTTAGCCCTGTCTACGCAGCACGGATCTAATGGTGTCTTCTGGGGTGCTTCTAAAAATAGGATTAGGGCAGAGTTTGTGCAGGAGTGGCTCGAAGACAAGGAAGAGCAAGAAGCAACCGGAAAAGCGGCCCTTTACAATGAAAAGTGGTTTTTCAATGAGATTGGCGGAGATTTAGAAGTTGTTGAGGGGTCAGTAAAAAATGAAAGCGACGAGGAGCTGGAATTCAAAGGTTTCAGTATGTCTGACGCCAATCTAATTGCAGCAAGAATAGGAATAGTAAATTCTCTTGACCGCGCTACTTCGGTAGCTACTATACAGAAGGTTCTGGCTCTCGTCAGGGTTTTAAGGGGAAAAAGATTACTTCTGTCAGGCGCAGAGGCCGCAGATGCTTGTTTTTTGAAACAATACGGAATCGAACGCACCGGAAAAGCTAGACCGAGAGTAGCAAATGGCAATGCTTGGGACAAAACAAAAGCTGAGGTAGAGGAAGCCATGAGATTTCACGGCTTCAAGTAGCCCCGACTGGCACCCGACAAGCCAAGAACTATTACAGCCGACATATTCCCGACTTCTCCTTGGTTTGTGTTTCTACTAGCCGACATCTGCCCGACTAGCACCCGACAGATATTAATTAGGATTTAAAGAGTGTCAACTTGCTGGTGCTGAAACAAACAGCATTGGCAAACATGACCAGAAATACCCCTCACAATGCCTCGGCCAACAACCTCGGCACCCACCCTGATCCGGCCGCACTCGTGGCTATGGCCTTCCCCGGTTTGCGGGAGGCAGTAGCGCAATGGATGGCCGAAGACCTGCACAAGTGGCAGAGCGCCCAGCAGGAGCAATCCCAGCAGGAGCAGATGATGACCCGCAAAGCCCTAAAGGCCGAGTTTGAAATCTGCACTCAGACAATCCGCAATTGGGAGCGTGAAGGCATCTTGAACCCGCTCACGGTGGGTCGCCGTGTTTTCTACTCACGCCCCGAAGTGCTTGAGGCGTTGAAGTCCCGCACCAAACCGGACGGAACCCGGCTGCACGCTCGTCGGAAGTCTACCACAAACAAAACGCGCTAATCTTATGCAGAATAGCGCGTTAGAAAAATCCGTTGTTGTAGCTGGGGAGCTTCACTACGAAGATAGCAAAGGTTGGACACTTCTCAAAGAAAAGCGGCCGCTCTTTTCTTTGTTGACATCCGTCCCGGTATTGGCGTTCAGCCCCACCGGCACCGCCAACATATGCCGCCGCTTCTCCCTGACCGGAGCCGAATTGGAATGCTGTATTGTCGCGCTGCTGGGTGAGAACCTTATGCAGTCACGCCCTGAGTGGGCAGCGCAAGACATGGCCCAGGTAACCAAGCCCGCGCCCGAACTGTTGGAGACCATTCGCAAGGCCGTTACGACCAAGTCCCGCCGCAAGGCAACGGCCAAACCGAAGCAGAGCAAAAATGCCAAGAAGGTAGGGGAGGGCCGCGCCAATGGATAGTCAGACCCAGCCGCAAGGATTCAATATAGCTGGATTGCTAAACGACGGCGCACAAGTTGTGGCGGCAGCTCAGCAACTGCCAGAGCCTGTCACGCGCATCCGCTCCGCTACAGCCAGAAAGCAGGATGCGCAAAGCCAAGCACCGCTTATAAGCCTGCTAGGGCCGTTAATGCAAACTCCTGGCATTACAGTTTTAGTAGCCAGCCCCGGAAACGGCAAGAGCGTTTTGGCCGTGCATATCGGCGATGTTATCAGCTCTTCAAAAACACATCTGCTGGGGCTGCCTTGTGATGTTGAGGAGAAAGTACTCTTGTATGATTTTGAGCTGACTGACCGGCAATTTGAAAAGCGATTTGCCGACTTCCCGTTCACTGATAAAATGCTAACCGGGGACATGAACCCCGCTGCGTTGGATGCTCTTGATTTCACCTTTGACCAGATACATGCAGACTTAGACCGCACTGGGGCACGGGTTGTCATTGTAGATAATATCACGGCCCTGGCGATGAAAAATACCGCCGACGCCGACGTGAGTATGGGGATTATGCGGGGATTGAAGCGGCTACAGATTGAGCGCGGTATTTCGAGCTTGGTGCTTGCTCACACTCCAAAAATCCCGGATACTGTCCCCCTGCATATTAACCACCTGGCAGGCAGCAAGCACCTATCCAATTTCGCGGATTCAATCTTCTTCATTGGCCGGTCTGTGACAGGGCCGAATGTGCGCTACATAAAGCAAGTCAAGAACCGAAACGACGAGGAAATGCCGGGGGTCTTGGTTTTCGAAATCACAAACGCCCCCGGCTATTTGGACGTGCGCCTAATCGGCCCAGATGAGGAATTCAATCATTTGGCTCGTGAGGAAGCCCCCCGTAGCGAGAAGAGTGAAGAATTAGAGGAGAAGAAGAGGAAGCTCTGGGAGACAGATTGGGGAATGAAGCCGATGCGTGAAATAGCCGAGGCGCTTGACGCTTCTGTGGGGTGGGTCTGCAAATGGCGGCCGCTCAAACCGTCTTCCAACTGATTGTCCACGCTGTTCACGTTCACGCTGTTCACGGTGTCTCGCTCTGCGTGAACAGCGTGAACGTGAACAGAAACCCCCTGATTCATGCACAGAACAGACTATCGATTCATCCTCGCGCCTAAAAAGGAGACGTGTCCGGCATGTGAGCAGCCCCGACAGTACCGGCGCTACCTCGACAGCCGGACGGGTCAAATATTACCGCTTGAGTATGGCAGGTGTAATAGGGAAATTAAGTGCGCCTACTCCCTGCACCCCTACAACCGCCCAGCCGGCGGCGGTGATAGTTACGCTTGGCAGGTAGAACAAGCCGAGCGTAACGGCCACTGCCTAACGCCCACAATTCGACCCTATCAGCCCCGCCCCACTCCCGTACCACCTCCGCCAGTTATAAGCCCGCCGGAAGAAGTGTTCCGGGCCACGCTAGGCCAATACGAGCGCAATACCTTTGCCCGGCTGCTGGGGCGGCACTTTGGGCTAGGGGTAGCCGACGGGTTGCTGACCCGATTCCACGTCGGTACGTCGGCCCACCGGCCGGGGGCTTGCGTGTACTGGTACATTGATGAGCAGGACCGCGTACGAGGCGGGAAAATCATGCTCTATGATGAAACCTTCCACCGGGTGAAGGAAACAGGCGACAAAATAACGTGGGCGCACACGGCGCTAAAAGAATCCTTTCGGCGTCGGGGGCAACCCTTCCCCGATTGGCTGCCTGCCTACAGCGATACCAGCAACCTCAAAAGCCCTTGCCTGTTCGGCCTGCCGCAACTCCGCACCGCCGCCGCCGATCAACCCGTGGCTATTGTGGAGAGCGAGAAAACGGCCATCATTTGTACGCCCTATATGCCGCAATTCATCTGGCTTGCGACGGGGTCAAAAAGCAGTCTGACTACCGAGCGGTTGCAGCCCGTCAAGAACCGCCGCATAGTGCTCTATCCTGACACCAGCGCCTACGGCAAGGAGTATCAGGAGTGGACCAATAAAGCCGCCAAGCTGCGCGGTCAAGGCTTTAATATCCAGGTTTCGGACTTCCTCGAAAAGAACGCCCCCGGTGAGCAGAAGAATAAGGGAGCTGACATAGCCGACCTGATACTAGAGCAGTGGCTTGGCTATCCGCCGAGCTGGGCAGCCACCACCTAAAACACTTTCCTGATTGCATTTTCTCACCCACATCCCCTGAACCAATGCCCTACAAAACCGCCCTGTGGCTTGACACCGCCACCCTTGAGCGCCCCGTGTCTATTGAGTCTGCCATTGAGTATGCAAATGGCTTACTGTGTGACCAGCAAGAGGCCCGAGCCGCCCGCTACCGTACACTGCGGCCAACTGCTCAAAAAGCCCTGTTACTCGAACTGGGTGCCCTCCAAATCATTGCCTACGAGTTAGAGTTGCTGAGCGGGTTCACAGATGGCATGTCAGACGCTTTGTACTGCGAAGACTGGCAAAAGCCGGAAACCCGTGCCGCCCTGGTTCACTATATCGACACCAGCCGCCCCCTGTTCGACCTGAGCCCCGAGCTAACCGGCTTTCTCGACTTGCTGCCGACGCTGGCCCATGAGAAAGGAGAGGCACTCACTGCCGTCGAAACTGCCCTGCCGGAGAACCAGCGGAAGACTGCGGCCGCCCGCCGCGATGTTGCCGAGTGGCTGGCCTCGATTACTCCAAACAACGTGACGAAGGCCAAGACGAACCGCCGGGCCTTTCTTGACCTGCCCGCCACTATGCAGCAGTTGCGGGAACTGACCGAAGCGGGTACGCCCTGGAATGAAATAACAGCCGTCTATGGGTGCTATTAATCTGCTCTCTGTGGGTGTCCCGCCAAAAGTCGGCCCGTAGCCTTTCCATTAGAACCGGACAGTAGGGTGGGGGGGGCAATTTGCTCAATGGGGTACTCCCAAGTGAACCCCCGCCCTACTATCCGACACTGATTTTAGCAAGGCGCGTGAGGGTGGGAAGGACTGATAGAGCTTTCTCCACTATCCGCCTACACCCTGGCTGCTAAGCCACTATCCGAACCTTCCTTTTGTCACCCCTCAAAAACACAGCCCACGCTACTGCTATGCCCTATTACAAACCTTCCGCCAGTGACCCGAATCCTTGGCTCTATGCCATAGTCTGCGGTGCTACCCTGCGGGATATACAGACAGAGCATGGCTTTCCTCCTGCGGCTTTGCTACTGCTGGTTGCCGTGGATACGATGGGCAAGGAATCAGGCGTCAATCCGACGGCCGCTGAGCTTTGTACTGGCTGGCTGAGCGCCGGATTGCTGCGGCGCTACGTGTGCGACCTCGAACGCCAAGGCTATATACAACGTCTGCCTCCTCGTCGTCGCGCTGCTCGTCGGTTACTGCTTACCGGCAAGGGTTTCGCGTTGTCTACCCACGTCAAAAGAGAGCTACGCGGGGCTGCCCGTAAGCTGGTGCCCCTACCCGGACGCTGGCCTGCTAAGTTCTGATTGTCAGGGTAGTTAGCCGAATGAAAATTAACTTGGCGAAACTCAGAGCTGCAATACTTTACACCTGCAAGGAAAAAGGATTTTGAAATTTTTTCGTGAGGGTATGATGAATGACCTAACGGGTACTTTTCAGCAGCCAGCGCCAAAGGGAAACCGATCTAATAACACCCCGGTGGGGTCGTCGTTGACCGCCCGTCCCTATGCTGGCTTACTTCCCGAAACCTGTAACTACAGATGCGGAGCGGGCGGGAAAGGGAAAGTCGTGGCTCAAAAGTGTGCCGCCAACCTGACCGCCCAACCAATTCCCCAATATCATTTCGTACCCTGCACGCCGGAGCTGCCAACCGACCAACAGCACGCGGGGAGGCAGAGCAGTTGCGGACTATTTCCGCAGGTCATGCGGAAGATGTTTGCACTTGCCGCTGACTATATTATTATATTGATTTTCAGTTAGTTGAACCAGAAATTAATGTCTAGTTTTGGGCTTACAGATGTCCTTTTCGCCTTACTTCCTTACTGCTTTATGTCCAGCCCTACTACTGCCGCTGCCCCCTTCCCCGCTGCTGATAACGTGACCTTCTGGGACCACCAGCACATTGTTCCCGTTGCCTTTACCCATGCCTGCCCGCTGACCGAGGACGAGGCCCGCCGCCAGTGTCAGGTGATGCGCCTGCCCGCTGCCGAAACCAGCTTGGACCAGGACGCGTATGCCGTGGTGGAGCCGGTAGCCGCGTGGCAATGGCTGGCAAAGGGTACGCTCTGCGTCCTGACGACCCTCTATGAGTTCCACGATATGCCGGGTGACACGTCGAGCATGTTTTACCGTGTCCTTGCCACCACCGTCGGCCGTATTTTATCCATCGACCCCGAGTACCGCATGTTGGAGGTAACCACCGAGGCCGAGCCGGGCGGATTTACTGTCTGGGCTCTGAGCGACGTGCTCAACTTGTGGACGATTGTGCGAACGGTGGCTATTGCCGAAGAGAGGACTGTTGAGGCCATTGAGGAACGCCCCTATATGCCCCGTAGTAAGGCAGCATAAGTCCTATGCCTCCCTGTCCTGAAGCTTATATCATTTCCTGTGTTGGTGGAACGCCCGTGGTCCTGCTGCGGGCATTCCTGTTTGGGAGGACGGTAAAAAATGAAGCCGTCTAAATTCCTCTGTACAATAGGCGCAAAATTGCGCTCATCATTTCCAAGCTTCCCGGATCAGGGGTATTTGAAATGCGGGCCAATTAGACCGCCACATTTTCGGGACCCTTGCAAGTCGTTGACGGGCTGCACATATTGCGGGGCAAAGCACTATGTACCATTGAGCAAAATTTGAAACCTGCAAACCTTTCGACAGGGAGCACAAATCAAGACATGGAAGTTACACCTGACCGGTACGAACAAGAACAGCAAGCTAAGCAGCAGTTTGCCGATGCGATGGCCGAATTTCGCGCCGCCAGCAAGCAGAAACTAGGCCTTCCGACTCCTTTAGAAGCTGTTTGAGTTAGCAGAATTTGAGCACCCGTTTGATGTTTGCCAAGCTAATCCATGCGTT
>NZ_BAABDJ010000041.1:0-9904 GCF_039539565.1 Hymenobacter fastidiosus
ACCGAATTTACGAACTAAGCCAGGGCCGCCTGGTTGCTCAGCACCAGTACGCCGAGTTGGTACAAAGTATCGTATAAGTGTTTTTCTGCTGGGCAGCTGCCCACTTTTTCAAACCTGATGCACATGAATATTAACGTCACAAAGTCCTATTTGCCACCCCTGGAAGAGTACGTAGCCTACCTGAGCGGCGTTTGGGACCGAGTATACCTGACCAATGCAGGCCCTTTGGTTGTTGAACTGGAGAAGCAGCTGCGGGAGTACCTAGGAGTAAAGCATTTATTTTTCGTCAACAACGGTACTATTGCCCTGCAGATTGCCATTAAGGCGCTGGAACTGCAGGGTGAAGTAATCACGACCCCTTTCTCCTACGTGGCTACCACTTCCAGCCTGGTATGGGAAGGCTGCAAGCCCGTATTCGTAGATATCGACTCCAAAACTTTGTGCCTGGATCCTACGCTGATCGAAGCGGCTATCACCCCCCAGACGGTAGCTATTATGGCTACGCATGTGTATGGGAATCCCTGCGACTTGGAGGCCATTGAGGAAATCGCCGTACGTCGTAAGCTGCGCGTGATTTATGACGCGGCCCACGCCTTCGGCGTTACCTACAAAGACAACTCAGTGCTGAACTACGGCGATATTTCCACGCTGAGCTTTCACGCTACTAAGTTGTTTCACACGGTAGAGGGTGGCGCCATTGTAACAGATAACGATGAGCTGGCGCACAAAATCAGCTATATGCGCAACTTCGGCCACAACGGCCCCGAAGCTTTCTGGGGCGTGGGTGTGAATGGTAAAAGCTCGGAGTTTCATGCCGCCATGGGCTTGTGCGTGCTGCCGCGAGTGGATGAGCTGATTCGTCGGCGCAAGGAAATCAGTGAGCGGTATGACCGCCTCCTGGCTGATACCCCCCTGACGCGTCCCCGTATTCACGACCATACCCGCTACAATTACTCGTATTACCCCACGCTGCTGCCCTCGGAGGAAGTGCTGCTGCAAGTTCGTGATGCGCTTAACGCGCAGGATATTACGCCGCGCCGCTATTTTTATCCCTCACTGAATACCTTGGACTACACCGACAAGCAGCCGGCCCCCGTGTCGGAGGATGTATCAGTGCGGGTACTGTGCCTGCCGCTGTACTATGGGCTGGAGGATGAGGACGTTGACCGGGTTTGCTCCACTATTCTGCAGGCCTTGGGAAAAGAAGCGGCTGTTAGTCAATAGGGCATAAGCGGCTCCGAGATTTGTGCTGGATGACGGAGCAGGAAGCGTATAGTAATGAAATTACCAGAACGAGTTGTTTCAGGTGTCATGCACTTCATCTGGCCACGGCGAAGCGCATGATACCTGAAGCCGTTTGATCTTTCAGCGTAGGTAAGGATGCTAATAATTGGAGCACGGGGTCATGCTGTTGAGCTGTTGCATGTGTTCGAAAATGAGTGGCAGCCCGCAACTGTCGCCTTTTATGATGATGTGACGCCGAATATGCCGGAGCAGCTTTTTGGGCTGTACCCAATACTGAAGGCGCCGCACTCGGCCGCTGAGTGGCTGACAACGGATAACCGCTTTGTGCTGGGAGTGGGGGGCGTTCGGGTGCGGCAGATGCTGACCCAAAAATTTCAGGATCTGGGCGGAAGGCTACATTCGGCCATAGCGGCTTCCGCAAGTATCAGCAAGCACGGCTGCGTGCTGGGCGAAGGGCTCAATGTGATGCAGCAGGCATTGCTGTCGCCCAATGTACACGTTGGCGAAGGCAGCCTGATTAATACGGCGGCCAGTATTCACCACGATGTGGTTGTGGGGCGGTACTGCGAAATTGCCCCCGGGGCGCGCCTGTTGGGCGGAGTTCACCTCGGCGACTTTTGCTTTGTTGGGGCCAACGCGACGGTGCTGCCGCGCGTACGCCTTGGGCACCACGTGGTGGTGGGCGCGGGGGCCGTCGTCAACCAGGATGTACCGGACCACACCACCGTAGTTGGTGTGCCGGCCCGGGCTCTGGCCAAGAAACTTTGAACACCTTTCTGAAGCGAAGGTACTGTCTTTTCTTCTGTTGTTTTTCCCTCTCATGCCGAAAGTAAGCGTCTGTTGCATTACCTACAATCACGAAAAATTTCTGCGTCAGGCCATTGATTCGGCCCTGATGCAGCAAACGAAGTTTGAGGTGGAAATCGTGATTGGCGAGGATTGCTCAACCGACTCGACGCGGGACATTGTGCTGGATTACCAGCAACGATTTCCGGGTCGGGTGAAGGCCCTGCTGCCGAAAGCTAATTTGGGCATCATGGGCAACCTGATGGCTACACTGGCGGCCTGCACCGGCGACTATATTGCTTTGCTGGAAGGTGATGACTATTGGACGGACCCGCAGAAGCTGGCGGTTCAGCTGGCTACGCTGGAGGCTCATCCAGAATGTGCGCTCTGTATTCACGATGCAGAAATGTTTTCGGATGAAGTGATAGTGTTTGCCAATCAGGAGCAGATGACGTCCAGACTCTATAGTGAGCAGTTTCCTCAGATGATGTCGGCGGCCCGTCCGGTTATCAGTCAGGAGGAAATAATCCAGCTGGGGTGGGGTATTCCAACGGCCTCCATGTTTTTCCGGCGGTCAGCCTTGCAAATGCCGCAGTGGTTCAGTGGGGTGTACAGCGGCGATTATACGCTGCAACTCCTCATCACTCAGCACGGCAGTATTTACTACGTGCCCCGTGTAATGTCGCGGTATCGGGTGCATACTGGCAGTATTACGATGATGGCAGTGCACAGCCTGTCCATGATCAATAAGCGTATTTTTGAATTGCAGCACTACCGCAGCCTGCTGCCGCAGGCATCCGAGCGCTACAGCACCGATCTGGAATACTGGTACTTTGTGCGGAGCGTAAAATTCCGGCAGAACGGCCAGCCATTGCAAGGCTGGCTGGATTATCTGCGGGCCGTAACCGTCAGTTCCGCTCGCTTAAAAAAACACGTAAAGCGACTTTTTATTCGGTAGATGCTGCCTTAGGCTGTCCTAGGGCGCCGGGATTTTGGGTGCTTGCCGTTTCCGCAAGCTGAGTTCCGGCCCCAACCATGGCCTGCGTAGCCTGTCCGGATCTTTTCGCTACCTCTCATCTTTCTATATAAGAACATGGCCATTCCCACACCTTTGGTTAGCGTAATGGTGGTGACATATAACCACGAGCAATACGTGGAGCAGACTTTGAATCAGATCATTTCCCAGCGCGTGAACTTTCCGTTCGAAATAGTGGTGGCCGACGACTGTTCTACGGATCGTACACCAGCAATTCTGGCCCGCTACCAGCAGTTGCAGCCTGACCTGATCCGGTTGCTTCCCAACACGCATAACCTGGGTGTATCGCACAATTTTGAGCGGGCCATGTACAGTTGCCACGGCAGTTACGTGGCCATAGTAGAGGGCGATGACTATTGGACTAGCCTGGAAAAGCTGCAACGCCAGGCCGACTTTTTGCAGGCACATGCCGACTTCAGTATGTGCTTTCACAATGCCGAAGTGGTGTATGAAGATGACCCCACACGGGCGATGCACCTGATGAATCAGAGCGAGAAAACGGAGTACAGCCTAGACGACATTACCAGTGGCTGGTTTATCGCCACCGCCTCGGTGATGTACCGCAATGGCGTGCTTCACTCTTTACCCACCTGGATTCATGAGTCGGTGGTCGTGGATTTGCCGCTTTTCTCTTTGTTGGCATCTAAGGGCCGGGTCGGTTATCTGCCCCAGCCGATGAGTGTATATCGCGTACACTCCGGGGGAGTAACCCGAGCAGGCAAGCAGGAGCAGTTTCTGCTGCGCCTGGGCCAGATGTGCCAATACTTGGACGTAGAACTGCAGCATCGCTACCACCGCAACTTGACGCTCAAGCAGAGTGAAAATTACAGCATTCTGGCAGGGGTAATGGTCAAAGATCAGCAGTATGACAAAGCCCGCGAGTATTTTATGCAGTCGTTGCGCCATAAGTTTTCGGTGGGGCAATGGCCAAACGTGCGCGACCTGAAAACCCTGATAGTGTTGTCCTTTCCGGGGTTAGGGACCGCTACCAACTAATTTGAGGTGGTCGACTAAATCTGGACAGAACTGGGTGGTATCTTTCCTAAGTAGTGAGAGACATACCTACTCTATCCCACGATTTTTACAGGCATTTGATAGCGAGCAACTTGCCTGATAAGCCAGCGCAGGTTCACGTTTGAAATGCAACAAATTGGGTTGAAAAGAGGAATTTAAGGTGTTTGTTGCGCGTGGAATAGTTCAATTTCTTTCGGGGTCGGTCATTGAGGCGGTCCTGGTAGGTGGTTATCTGTTGGGGGCTCATCTGGGAAAAGTCTTGCTTTTTGGGCAGATACTGGCGGATGAGTTTGTTGTTATGCTCGTTGCCTCCCCGTTCCCAGGCATGGTAGGGGTGGGCAAAATAGAAAGACGTTTTTAACGCTTTGGCGATCTGCTCATAGTCGGCGAACTCGGTGCCGTTATCCGACGTGAGCGTGTGGACGGGCAAGCCGCTTTGGCTTAGGCTGTCAATAACCGCCTGACGGGTCTGGGCAGCGGATTTATCGTCTACCCGCTGCATGAGCAGATAGTTGCTGCTGCGTTCGGTTATCGTGACCAGGACGCCTTTTTGCTGGGGACCCAGCACCGTGTCGAGTTCCCAGTCGCCAAAGCGGCTCTTCTCTTCCACCACGGCCGGGCGCTGGTCGATGCTGGGCAAAGCGGCCCTTTTGGCCGCTTTGCCGCGCCCGTCGGGTTTGCCATAGCGCTTGCGATAGGGCCGATTGGCGTGGCGTAAGTCTTTGTACAACTGGCCGCCCTGCCGCTGGTCGCGCCAGATGTGGGCATAAATGGCCGCCCGGCTGAGCATGGGCTGGCCCTGCTGCTGGCAGCGGCCTTTTATCTGGTCGGGCGACCATTGGTTGGCCAGGCCTTGGGCAATGGTCTGGCACACAAGCGGTATCGTTTTCACGGCGTTGGCTTTTTTGCGTTGGGCCGCCCGTTTGTGGGCCAGCTGCGGCTGGTACGCCTGGCGGGTGGGGCCATTACGGGCCAGCTCGCGCGTGACGACCGAGCGGTGTTTGCCGATTCTACGGGCAATCTCGGCGGGCTTGAGATGGCGCAGGCTCCAGATTTGATACCTTTGGCTGAGGGTGAGGTGGGGCATGGTGCAACAGTTTGGCGATTGAGGCAAACATACCACCTTCCCCGGAATCAGAGGGGAGGTAACTCCCCGCTGAGATTCCTGGTAAAGTGCTATTGCAGACAGCAAACGCGTTTGTTGCATTTCATTTTAGAATCTAAGTAGCCACTTCTTCCGAATCAAGTCTATTAGACCACCGCCAAACATTAAAGCTGAGCAAAGATTTCTTCCGCCGTAGGCAGATACTGACTCATGCCCCGATAAGCAATTCCGGCCACCCGGCAGCGAGCCCGCAACAGCATTTTGTCGGTGGCCAATAGCCGCGCTATCTGCGGATAGATACGGTTCGCCTCAGCCGGACTGAATTCTTGTACCACTACCCCCACCTCATCTCTTTCTGCTACCAAATCATCCTCCGAGACCCCTGCGCACACTAAATACGGCAGCCCGCAGCACAGATACTCGCCTACTTTAATGGGAGAACGAAACCGTTGGGAGGGTAACGCCGGCACCGCGACAATTCCGAAATCGGCGGCTGAAATGTAGTCCTGCACCTGCTCATAGGGGCAACGCGTTACCGTATAGCTGGCGTCCGGCAAGCCTGCTTGCTGCATCAGGCCCGCAACGTAGTCGACTGGTTCCGGCGTCACAATCAGGAAAAACAGGCTGGAATTATGCTGGTAAAACGAGTAAAACAGCTCAGCAATTTCCTGGTCATAATAGATACCCCCGAACTTGCCCAGATATAAAATCACGGTCTGCTCGGTTGGAATTTTATACTTGTCCCGTACCCGCTGCCGTCCTTCCGGTCGAAAGGCAATTCGGGTTTCATCAACGCAGCTGGGCAGCTTATACACTTTGGCCTTACTACCCCGCTGCTGCAGCCGCTGCATCATGTGGATGGTTCCGGTTGAAAGAATATCAGCTTGCAGGCCACTAAGCCGTTCTAAATAATTCAGCCCCCGGTAGGCCAGACTGCTGGCGGGCCAGATGTGGCAATCGAGCATGAACTCGCTGTGCGGCTCGTACTGGTAGCCGTAGTATTTGAGCCCGAACAGCTTGGCAATCAGAAAAGCAAAGCTGCCCGATACTGTTCCCAATGACACCACTGATCTGGCGCTGAACTTAAGCTTGAGCCGCAGCACCAGCCAAACGCCGGCCAGCAGGTCATAGGCCTTTTTCAGCAGCTTGAAGCGCCCGGAATGCCATGTTAGTGGATACCAGACCATGTTGAAGCGGGCAAATTCCTCGTGTCGCTGTGTTTGCTGGGCGGGTGTAAGGGCGTATTCGACTTGCTCATACGTAATCAGGTGCAGCCGCAGATCGGGCTGCTGCCGGCCCACGTGCGCCAGCAACAACAGCAGGTTGCCTTTGAAGAGTGGGTCATCACAACTATTATACACGAAAACAATGACGGAGCGAGTAGACATTCTGTGGATTAAGCTTTGTGCAATAAGGCCTCCCACTGCTGCATAATAGGTTCCGGGCCGAAATTCTGCACCCGGACCAAGGCTTGAGTACGATAGTGCTCTATACGGTCCGGAGAGGCCAGTAACTCAAGTAAGGCTCCACTCCATTGAGGAGCAGCACCGGCTACTTCTTGTCCCTGGCCCAGCAGCGGTAACAGCAGTCCGAATTCGGCCCATTCGGGGGTGGCCGCATAGTGGGCGGCGGGCGTGAGCGGAGCTAAGATCTCCCGGGGACCAGTGGGGCAGTCGGTAGAAGCGACCGGTACACCGCAGGCCATAGCTTCGCATAAGGCCATGGGGAAGCCTTCAGTAGCAGAAGAAAGCAACGACACGCGGGCTCGGGCAATGTATTGAAAGGGGTTGCTTTGGAAGCCGAAGAAATACACATCGAAATCGGTGGTTAGCGGCTGTTCGTCCCAGATCTGCCAGCGGCGCAAGTCCAGTTCCTGGCAGCGGCGCAGTAGATCGGCGCGCAGGGGACCGTCGCCCAAAAGAGCCAGCCGGGGCGCATTATGGCCCTGCGTCCGCAACAGTGCCAGCACATCCAGCAAGGCCCGCTGGTTTTTCTCGTGGGCCAGGCGACCAGCTGTAATCAGCACTGGATATTGTGTAAACAATGCCTGAGCCGCTATCGGCAAAGGCTCCAGGCTGCGACGGCGAATACCTTCCACATCGAAAAAATTGTTGATAGTCACTACTTTTTCAGGCTGCAGCCCGAAAGTATCAAGTAGTTCCTGCCGTAATTCCCGGCTCACGGGCACGATATAGTCGGCAGCGCGGTAGAGCCAGGGCATCAGCACCCGGCGGCGCAGCCATCCCAGTGCGCCCCGGATATTGGGGTCGTGGCGCTTGGAGTTGTGCACACAAAGCAGCACCTTTTCGTGCCCCTTGCTTAGCAGATTAAGATAGTCTGCGCCTTCCAGATGGCTGATGCACACGTCGATGCTATGCTCACGCTTCAGGGCCCGCACCCGCTGGATACGGCGCCAGAAAGTCAGCAGCTTCCCGCCTACGCCGCTTCCGGCTGGGATGTCCAGGGCGACGAGCGTATTGCGGGTGGGAAAAGCGACCTCCGTGCTACTGTCGAATACGCACTCAATTACCCGGTGCTGACGAGCTAATTCCTGGCCATGATCGTGAAAAACCCGCTCGGCTCCCCCGTAGGTGAGCTGCGGAATGAGCAGAAGAATATTTTTGCGGGGAGAAGACGACCTCATGCCAGGAAAAGACGGAGCTAGCTGCGCTTCAAATGGCGCAGTACGAAATTTTTGACCGCAAATTTAGCGAATAAACGGGGGGGCAGCCGGTAGTGCCGGGCCAGGGGCTGCCTGTAGTACTCGCGCCAAGAGTTATGGCGGCGGTCTGGATTGAGGTAGCAAGTTAGAAACCACTGCTCGGCTACGGCCCGCAACATGGCGGCCGGGTTGGCAAAGCCACTTTCCTGGTTGCTGACGTATATTTTCCACAGCCACTGATGTACTTCCTCCAACATGATATCCCCCAACTGAAAGGGGTGGTGGGAAATGATGTTGTGCAGGTGCAGCTCCCTGGTTGAGTAAGACACGCCAAACGTGGTGAGCAGCCGGGCCCGGATCTGGTTGGCCACGCGCAGGCGCTCATCGTATACGGCCGGCCGCACGCTATGGGGCAGCACTCGGTATTGCACCAGGGCCTCCGGCAGGTTGGCAATGGTAAGCTGGGGCAGGTAGCGCCCGAAGAAGTCGTAGTCCTCGGTTTGGCGCAGCTGATCGTCATAGCGCAGGCCCTGTTCCTGCCACAGGCGGGCCCGAAGCATCACGGAGGGGTTGCCCACAGTCATGTTGAACACCATCATGGCGCGCGCGTCGACGGGCTGGACCGGGTATTCAAACAACATGCGGCCCGCGCCAAAGCACTGCACCCAACTCCCGACGACGTCTACGGTAGGGTGAGCATCCAGAAAAGCTACTTGCCGGGCCAGCCGCTCGGGGTGACACAGGTCGTCGCCGTCCATTTTGGCTACCAGTTCTCCCCGCACTAGGTTCATGCCCACATTGTCGGATCCCGCGCGGCCAATGTTCTGAGGGTTAGTGTAGAGGCGGATGCGCGGGTCGTTCAGGGCCACAATCCGCTCGGCAGTCTGGTCAGTGGATCGGTCGTTAACGACCACGATCTCAAAATCCTGAAACGTCTGCCGGAGCAGGCTGCGCAGCGTTTCCTGGATGTAGGCCTCCACATTATATACAGGTACTAAAATCGAAACGCGCGGGGACATGAGCTCAACAAATCAAGTGATACGGCTTTGACCTACGTCTGGGAGGGCTGCTGCAGCCACCCCAACAAATCGAAATACGGCATGGCGCGGCGAAATAGCTCCATACCGTTGGTGGTGTAGTCGGGCACTACCACGCCTTGGGGGGCACCGGTCACGGGTTTTTCCAGCAGCAGCAACTGCTGATACGGTAGACGGGTGAATTCGCGCACAAGTTCGGGGGTGGCGAAATCTTTGCTGCCATCGAACTTCACCCGCAAGTTGTTCCAGTTGATGCGCGCTACCCGGCGCTGCCACTTTTCGGCGGCTTCCTGTGGGGAGTGATAGTGCAGAAACTGCACTTCCACATTGCCGCCAAGTGTGGCTACCGGAAACGTTTGCTTGTGACTCTTTTGTAGCTCATTGATACTCTCGTAGCGCGACTGTGCCTGGAACTCCAAGCGCTGGCTCAGGTAGTGCCGGGGGTCGCGTAACAGCTCCAGGTAGCAGGGCGCCATCAGCATCAGGCCAATAAAGGGCGTGTTGAAGGGCAGTTCAAAGTACTTGTACACCTCGGCGCCCCAGCAGTCATTAGAAATCAGGGTGAAGTCATGGTTCCGGAGTTGCTGCTGCTGCCGCTGCCGCCGCCGCTGGTATAGGGTTTCGTTGATTTTAGTGCGGATGCGGCGAATCAATGACATTAGACAAAACTAGTTGAGGTTATCGGGAAGAATTCAGCCGCTGCTGCAGGGCCCGCACTTCGTGAAACACCCGCAAGACCTCCCGGCGGCTACCTACGGACACCCGGAAGTTGTGCAGTGGGTGCAAGACCTCAAAATTAGCTATTTCCCCCTCCCCCGGCAACCAGCGCCATACGGCCGCGACCTAACCAGCCCGCCGGGCCAGCTGCGTAGCCAGGCGCTTGGCATAGAGGCGGCGGAAGCGGGCTTCGGTCAGATTGGGGTGGCGGAAAACGAAGTTGAGGTGTTCTACTGGTCGAGAAACCTTATTGGGTCGGGTATAATTTAGCGAGTTTGATGCGGGCATCCGCCGTTTTGAAT
>NZ_BAABDJ010000042.1:0-3480 GCF_039539565.1 Hymenobacter fastidiosus
AGGGTCATATTGAGAAAGCGTTTCAATCCCAAACGAATACGACCACTTAATGTTTTTCAACCACTACCACTGATTGCACCCTTGTCATCAACAATGCAATTTGATGTCACAAAAATCATACATAATCAAAAACCCTCGCCCCTCCCGGTAAAGGAGCGCGGCACGCCCGTAACCCACTTTTTCACCTATTCCTCTGCCCCGCATGAGAAATCAGCTACTGCTCCCGCAGTTTATCCAACAGTGCCGACGAGTTGTGGTGCTGGCCTCCTTCTGCCTGGGCGCGGCCGGCCTGGCCCGGGCCCAGGGCCCCGGTAACGGCGGGCCCGCGGCAGTGAATGTGCCTATTGATGGCGGGGTTTCCCTGCTGCTGGCGGCGGGCGCAGCGTACGGCCTGCGCCGCCTGCGCCGCCTGCGCCGGCGCTGATGGCCCTCCTTACCCGGTACTCTTTCGGCTTTACTCTTCATCACTTACTACCCGCTGCCATGAAAAACCTTTCCACTTCCCTGCTTCTCCTGTTGCTCATCGCCGCCACGGCCTTCTCGGCCCAGGCCCAGACCATCCGCCGCTGCAACAACTCCGGCCTCACCATCGCCGGGGTCAACATCTACACCACCCTGCAGGCCGCCCACGACGCGGCCAGCGCCAACGACATCATCTACCTGGAGCCCACTTCGAATTCCTACGGTCCCCTCATCTGCGTTCGTCCCCTCACCATCATCGGCAACGGCTACTTCCTGAACGAGAACCCGGGCCTGCAATTGGCCCTGCAAACCTCCGAGACGGGCACCGTGACGTTCGCCAACGGCAGCGCCGGCTCGCGCATCACCGGCTGCGTCATTGCCGGGATGAACATCGGGGCCAGCAACATTACGGTGGAGCGAAACCAGATTACTTCCACCTTTTACATAGGGTATAACCCCGCCATCGGCTCCGTGGGCGTGAGCAACGTCCTCGTTCGCCAAAATTACATTACGGGTGGTGGCAACCCATTATTCTTTTTTCCTGGCAGCACGGCGGCCACCGCTATCAATAACGTTATCGTCAACGGCAACATCATCACCACCGGCATAAGCACTGCTACGGGCAACTATACACGCCTCGGCAGCATTCTTATTTCCAATAATGTCCTGGGTAATTTGGCCGGTACTAGCGGCGGCCTTGACGTGGATAACGCCGTCATCAAGAACAATATCCTGACGCCAACCAGCGGCACGGGTAACAACTTCACCCCGCGTAGCAACGCCTTCAGCAACAACATCAGCGGGAACGCCGCTTTCGGCACGGCCAACGGCAACCAGCAGAACATTGCCCCGTCGGCCATCTTCGTGGGCGGCACGGCCTCGACCGACGGCGCGTTTCAGCTGCGCACGGGCAGCCCGGCCATCGGCACGGGCGAGAGCGGGGTGGACGTGGGTGCCTTTGGCGGTACCATTCCTTACCGCATCGCAGGCATTCCCAACGTGCCCTCGATTTACCAGTTCAACCAATCGGTGTCGGGCAACAGCCTGAACGGCACCATCAGCACGCGGTCCAACAACTAAAGCGGGCGGCGCCTTTGCGGGCGCTTTCTGCGGTCTGATATGGACTTCCTGCGCATGACACGGCACCTCCGGCTAGGACTGGGGCTGCTGCTGGCGGCGGTGGGGGCGATGTTCTCGCCCACGCTCTACGCCCAAACCGCGCCCGCTTTCGACCGGGTGGAATATTTCCTCGACTCCGACCCCGGCTTTGGCCTGGGTACGGCCGTAACGCTGCCCACCACGCCGGGCACTAACCTGGCCGCGCTGCCCTTTTCGCTGAGCCTGGCTGCGGTTACGCCGGGCTTTCATTCCCTGGGCATCCGCTCGCGGGCGGGGGCCAACAACTGGAGCCAGACCCACCGCCAGATTCTGTACAAGGAGCCGGCCTCGAGCACGGCCGCCGCGCCGGGCCTGGCGGGCGCCGAGTACTTCATCGACACCGACCCCGGCTACGGCTTGGGAACAGTCATTGCCATCACGGGCGGCGGCACGAACGCGGCCGGGGTAGCTTTCACGGCTAGCCTGGGCAGCGTAAGCCCGGGTTTCCATTCCTTGTCCGTTCGCTCGCGCGATGCCAACGGCGGCTGGAGCCAGACCTACCGCCAGATTTTCTACGTGGAGCCGGCCACGAGCACGGCTGCGGTACCGGCCCTGGCGGGCGCCGAGTACTTCATTGACACCGACCCCGGCTATGGTCAGGGCACGGTCATCGCCATCACGGGCGGCGGTACCAACGCGGCGGGCGTGGCTTTCACGGCCGGCCTGGGCAGCGTGGCGCCGGGCTTCCACTCCTTATCCGTTCGCTCGCGCGATGCCAACGGCGGCTGGAGCCAGACCTACCGCCAGATTTTCTACGTGGAGCCCGTGGCTACGAACGCGCCGCCCGCCAACCTGGCGGCCGTGGAATATTTCGTCGACACCGACCCCGGCTACGGGCAGGGCAGCAGCGCGGCCATCACGGGCGGCGGCACCAATGCCACGGGCGTCGCCTTCACGGTGGGCCTGGGCTCGCTGGCGGTGGGCTTCCACACCTTGTATTATCGGGTGCGCGACGTGGCCGGCAAGTACAGCCAGACCCAGAACCGGGCGTTCTACGTGGACGACCCTACGGTGGCCGCCATCCCCAACCTGAACAAGGCCGAGTACTACTTCGACACCGACCCCGGCTACGGCCTGGGCTCCGATGTGCCCATTGCCACGCCGGCCACCACCCTCACCAACCTCAACCTGCTGGCCGATGCCAGCGCCCTGGCCACCGGCCAGCACCGCCTGTTTGTGCGGGTACGTAACGCCAGCGGCCGGTGGAGCCAGGTGCTGAGCCGGGCCTTCGCCAAGAGCGGCTGCAACAACTCGCCAAACTTCGCCGCCGGCCAGCCCGCGGCCAGCTACACCGGCAGCGGCATTACGGCTACGGCCGTGGAGCAGATGTATAACGGCTCGGCCGTGACCGGCGGCTCTTCCACTTTCCTCAATAACTTCCACGCCCAGGTAGACCTGGGAGCTACCACGCTGCGCACCATCTCGGAAGTGCAGTACGCCTTGCAGAACGTGAACGGCACGGCCGTGAACTACACGGTGTTCGTGGAAACGTCGCTTAACCTGAGCACCTGGACGGTGGTGGACACCTACGTCGCCACCCTGCCGGCCAACCAAACATCGTCCATCAACGTGACGCGCACCCTGGCCACGGTGCAGAACAACGTGCGCGGGGTGCGCCTGCGCATGACGCTGCCAACCGTGGCGCAGGGCATCCGGCTGACCAATGCCGGGGTGTATTTCTTCCCCGTCACCTGCCCGGTGCCGGTTATCAGCGGCTTCACGCCGGCCGGCGGGCCGGCCGGCACGGTCGTGACCGTGACGGGCACCAACCTGGACGGGGCCACGGCCGTGACCTTTAGAAGCTGTTTGAGTTAGTTTTGTTGGATGCAAGCAGCCTCCATTTCAGCCGTTCGGAAACGG
>NZ_BAABDJ010000043.1:0-1497 GCF_039539565.1 Hymenobacter fastidiosus
AGGGTCATATTGAGAAAGCGTTTCAATCCCAAACGAATACGACCACTTAATGTTTTTCAACCACTAGCAGCTTGTTGGCCGCACGCAGGGCGCGCACTTCCGGGTCGCGGGCCACTTCCACACTGCCCACCTCGGCCACTACCTGCGCCTGCTGCCAGCGGTAGAGCAGCTTGGGGCTGATGCCCAACTGCCGGGCCGCGGCTTGGGTGCTGCGGCTCTCGCTGGCCAGGCGCAGCGCCTCGGCCTTGAAGGCCTCATCGTATTTACGCCGTTTGTCGGGCGACGTGCCGCTGGATTTTGCTGCCATAACAGAAGAAATATACGTCCTTCTTCTGTCCGGCTTGCCTAGACCACCTCATCATATGCCCATCCAACCCCCTATTGACGAGCATAATCGCCGATCCACCGTGCCTTAGACCACCGCCAAATTATGAATACTCCGTGAATAGATGTTCGATAAATACTCTGCCAGTACTTGATGCCCCTCCGCATTTAAATGCGAATTGTCAATAAATAAAGCCTGACTACCTACTAGTACTACGTGCGTGTCTACGAAAAGCAGGTTATCATGATTATGCAGCCGGCGCTTCATTATCCAGCCCCCCAATTTCCGGATCAGGGTGTCAGACGCTCCTTGCGTTGGAAAGGGTGATAGGAAAATAAACAGGGTATCAGGGTTAGTTTTGCATGCTGCATTCAATAATGTGAATGCAGCCTCATGCTTCTTTAACCCAAGCCAGGTCAGCAGATACAGGCCGGCCACTATTACGCACCGCAGCCGCCAGCTTAGCTGATACAGCAGCACACCGGCCAGGCTAGGCTTTTTGGCCACCATGCTGCTGGCTTCCCCAGCCGAAGGCTGGGAAGCCGTTGCACCAGCTACTACAGTCTTGTCAGCCGCTTCCACGGACGGCGTGCTCTTCTTGCGGCGCTTCAAGCCCACTGTGTGCTGCAAGGCCGTGGGCAAGTCACTCGAAAACTCGTAGTTACCCAGCTGGAACACTACTACTGCCTCTTCCTCTTTCCGCTGGTCATCCAGAAACTCGTGCAGCTGGGTGAAGGGCAGATTAGCCACCTTCTCCGTTGTGTAGCCCGGCCACATCTGGCTTAGAATAGCTGGAAAGCTCTGGTTCTCCTGCAGAGGCCAGCCCAGTACGTGGCACCCGCCCAAATACCTAATTCGGGTTCCTGCATTAGACCTTATTCGATTTGGTTAGTGAGTTTATCGGGCGCGTAGGCCCGCCAGGCGCTGCGTACGCGCAGGTTATGCAGGCCGCAGGCCACGGCCATCACCGTGTCGCGCCGCCACTCGCCGCGTAAGCGTAGCGTGCCCTGGACCATGCGCAAGCGCTTGATGCCACTGTGGGCATGCTCAATGACGACGCGCAACGGGCTCAGCAGCTGATTGTAAAGCCGCTGAGCGAAGGTCAATTCCTGTTTCGGTGGCTTTTTGTGGGGCATCTCCACCAGCACCCCCGCCGGGGCGTGGCCCAGTAG
>NZ_BAABDJ010000044.1:0-657 GCF_039539565.1 Hymenobacter fastidiosus
CTCAACCAGCTTCACGCGGGCCGTTACCAGGCTGGCTTCGCGGGCATTGAGCAGAAACACCGAGCTTTCCCCGTTCTCAAACCGGATTTGCTCGCCCTGGCGCAGGCGCCCGGCGTTCAGCACCACCTGCTCCTGCAGGGCCAGCTGCTCGCGCAGCGCCTCCCAGTCGTTGGCCACGGCGCGCACCCCGGTCTCAATGTCGCGAGTGTCCTGCTGCAGGCCCAGGGCGGTGTCGCGCAGCTTGAGGCGGTTGAGCTGGAGCTTGGCCCGCTCCTGGCGCAGCAGCAGCGGGTAGGCGAAGCTCACGCCCAGCTTGTAGTTGTTCTGCAGGTAGGTGCCCTGGAAGCTGGCCCCGGTTTCGGGGTTGAAGGGCTGGCCGGCCTGCAGCAGGTTGTAGTCGAGCGTGAGCTTGGGCAGCAGCTTATTGGCCAGCAGGCGGCGCTCCACGCCCAGCTGCACCAGCTTGGCGCGGCTCTTCTGCAGCTCCGGGTGCAGCTGCCGGGCCAGCTCGGTGAGGGCGGCCAGCGAATCGGGCGGCAGCGGCAGCCAGCCGGCGGGGCCGGGCAGGGCCTGCGGGCGCACGTCGGCGGGCAGCTCGCGGGGCTGCTGCTGCTCGTCCCAGAGGTAGTTGCTAAGCTGCAGGGTGGCGTTTTGCCA
>NZ_BAABDJ010000045.1:0-1947 GCF_039539565.1 Hymenobacter fastidiosus
CATCGAGCGAGCTGGGCGCTGCCGGTCTAACGACGGCTCAGGTCTGCTGCCCGCTTGAGGGTACGTTCCCACCGATGCCTTAATACCGCGCCCACGCGAAAGGAAAGCGCGTCCCCATTCCGTCAGTTTGAACCTGAGGGGGCCGAGTGAGCGGGCTTAAAATAGCTATCTTTGCAGTCCATCACCAGGGGATGCGTGCATTTCGGTTGCACTGCTACCTGGAACTGGCTTCAACCAGGCAGTATTCCCCCCTATGAGTAAAGGCATCATTGGCTATAGCATCGACAGCATTGGCTACTACCTGAGCCGGGCGCAAAAGCAGCGCGTCGTCGTCTTGTTTGCCCTGTTGCTGCTCTCCTCCTTTCTGGACGTGCTGGGCCTGGCCTCGCTGGTGCCCATCATGATTGTGGCCGGCGAGCCGGGCGGCATTCATAAGAACAAATACTTCGAGCGGCTCTTCACCTGGCTGCCGTTCGAGTCAGACAAGAGCTTCCTGCTGTTTCTGATCCTGGGCATATTTGTTTTTTTTCTGCTTAAAAACGTTTTTTCCGTCTGGATCAACAGCGTGCAGGCCAAGTTTACGGCCGAAATCGGGCTGCAGGTGGTGGCCAGCCAGCTCGATAAATATTTGCGCTTTCCCTACTGGCATTTCAACGACTACGGCTCGGCCAATCTGGTCAACAGCTCGCTGCAGGTGCCCAGCACGTACGTGAACATGATCATCCGGCCGCTGTTCGTGTTTTTTTCGGAGCTGGCCATGGTGGCCGTTATCGTGGTCGGCATTGTGCTCTATCAGCCCCTGCTGCTGCTAGTGCTGGCTCTGGTGCTGGTGCCCACCACCTACGGCATGTACTACGTGCTGCGGACCCGCTCGCAGTACATTGGCCAGCGCATCAACGAGTTGAGCCCGATTTCCATGACCACGGTGACGGATCTGTTTACGGGCTTTGTGGAGTTGAAGCTGGCCGACAAGCAGCCGCGCTTTCGGGACCAGCTGTTAGCGAATCAGCGCGAGATTCGCCGGCTTGACGCCGAGTCGTACATGTATTCGCTGATTCCCATCCGCGTGATTGAGCTGGTGGCAGTGCTCGGGGTGGTGACGATCTTTCTGTACTCGCTGTTTTTGGCGGCCAACTCGGCCAGTATCGTAACGCTGGTTGGTCTGTTTGCCGCGGCCGCCTACCGGCTGATGCCTTCCGTGAACCGGATGCTGATGGCGATGGTGCAGATGAAGCAGACGCGCTATTCGATTGAAAACCTGCAGGCCTTCCGCACGCCCGAGTACGACGAGCAGATTCCCGAGCAGCAGTTGCCGCTGGCCTTTGAGCAGTCCCTGACGCTGGAGCACGTCTCGTTTGCCTTTCCCAAGGAAGAGCGGCGAGTGCTGGAGGATATTAGCCTAACAATTAGCAAGGGGGAGAAAATCGGTTTTATCGGTAGTTCGGGCTCGGGCAAGACGACGCTGATGAACGTGCTGCTGCGCTTTTACACGGAGCAACAGGGCCGCATCTTGGTGGATGGGGAGCCGCTGACGGGGCAGCACCTGAAGGCCTGGCACAGCATCATCGGCTACGTGAAGCAGGACACATTTCTGATGCAGGCCTCCATCAAGGACAATATCACGTTGGGCGATGCCCAGGTCGATGAGCAGCGGCTGCGCTATTCGATTGAGCAGGCCTCGCTGCTGGAGTTCATCGACAGCTTGCCCTTGGGCCTTGACACGCTCGTCGGGGAGCGGGGCTCCAAGCTTTCGGGCGGGCAGCGGCAGCGCATCGGTATTGCCCGGGCCCTGTACAAGCGCACCCAGATTCTGATGCTCGACGAGGCGACCAGCGCGCTGGACAACGAAACGGAGCGCGAGGTCAACGAAGCCATCAACAAGCTGGCCCAAACCGACATCACGATTCTGATCATCGCCCACCGCATCACCACGCTGCGCGAGTGTGA
>NZ_BAABDJ010000046.1:0-603 GCF_039539565.1 Hymenobacter fastidiosus
CTGGGGCCTATCAACGTGGTCATCTTCCACGACTCTTAGTATGGGATATCTCATCTTGAGGTGAGTTTCGCACTTAGATGCTTTCAGCGCTTATCTCATCCCAGCGTCGCTACCCGGCGCTGCAGCTGGCGCCACAACCGGTGCACGAGCGGCTAGTCCAACTCGGTCCTCTCGTACTAAAGTCAGGTCCTCTCAAATATCCTACGCCCACAACAGATAGGGACCGAACTGTCTCACGACGTTCTGAACCCAGCTCGCGTGCCACTTTAATCGGCGAACAGCCGAACCCTTGGGACCTTCTCCAGCCCCAGGACGTGACGAGCCGACATCGAGGTGCCAAACCTCCCCGTCGATATGAGCTCTTGGGGGAGATCAGCCTGTTATCCCCGGCGTACCTTTTATCCTTTGAGCGATGGCCCTTCCATGCGGAACCACCGGATCACTATATCCGTCTTTCGACCCTGCTCGGCTTGTAGGCCTCACAGTCAAGCCCGCTTCTGCTATTGCGCTCTGCGTACGGTTACCAAGCGTACTGAGCGGACCTTTGAAAGCCTCCGATACTCTTTTGGAGGCGACCACCCCAGTCAAACTACCCACCAGACA
>NZ_BAABDJ010000047.1:0-1542 GCF_039539565.1 Hymenobacter fastidiosus
ACGGGCACTTCCGTCCGCCCGCGTCTCTTTCACTACTGCGTCACCGCATCACTCCACAAAATAAGTGCTGGAATATCAACCAGCTGTCCATCGACGTAGCCTCTCGGCGTAGCCTTAGGTCCCGACTAACCCTGATCCGATTAGCGTTGATCAGGAAACCTTAGTCTATCGGCGTGTGGGTTTCTCACCCACATTATCGTTACTCATGCCTACATTTGCTTTTCCAGCCGCTCCAGCATCCCTGACAGGACACCTTCACCGCTGCTGGAATGCTCCCCTACCACTTAGTCACTAAAGACTAAATCCATTGCTTCGGTACCGGACTTGATGCCCGCGTATTATCGATGCCCTCTCGCTCGACCAGTGAGCTGTTACGCACTCTTTAAATGAATGGCTGCTTCCAAGCCAACATCCTGGCTGTCAAGGCAAGTGGACCTCCTTTGTTCAACTTAGTCCGAATTTAGGGACCTTAGCAGATGGTCTGGGTTCTTTCCCTCTCGGCATGGGACCTTAGCACCCCACGCCTCACTGCCGGCTATATTACTAGGCATTCGGAGTTCATCAGGATTCGGTAGGCTTTGACACCCCCTAGTCCTATTGGTAGCTCTACCTCCTAGTAACTCTACGCCGACGCTGTACCTAAATACATTTCGGGGAGTACGAGCTATTTCTCAGTTTGATTGGCCTTTCACCCCTACCCACAACTCATCCAAATCCTTTTCAACGGAAACTGGTTCGGTCCTCCAGTTAGTTTTACCTAACCTTCAACCTGGTCATGGGTAGATCACAAAGTTTCGCGTCTACCCCCACTGACTGCACGCCCTATTCAGACTCGCTTTCGCTGCGGCTCCGTGCTTCCAAGCACTTAACCTTGCCAGTGAGGAGTAACTCGTAGGCTCATTATGCAAAAGGCACGCCGTCAGCCCACTAAAGGCCTCCGACCGCTTGTAAGCACACGGTTTCAGGTTCTTTTCACTCCCTTATTCAGGGTTCTTTTCACCTTTCCCTCACGGTACTGGTTCACTATCGGTCTCTCAGGAGTATGTAGCCTTAGCGGATGGTGCCGCTGGATTCAAACGGGATTTCTCCGGTCCCGCTCTACTCAGGAATCCTCTACCGTACCTAATCAGTTCGCTCACGGGACTCTCACCCTCTGCGGTCGACTTTCCCACGTCGTTCAGCTAAAATTAGATAATCAGATGTTGAGGTCCTACAACCCCGGACTGGCCGTAACCAACCCGGTTTGGGCTCCTCCCCGTTCGCTCGCCACTACTTGGGGAATCATTGTTATTTTCTTTTCCTCCGGGTACTTAGATGTTTCAGTTCCCCGGGTTTGCCCGTATAGCACTTAAGCTATACGCCCTACTGCTTCACAGTAGTGGGTTGCCCCATTCGGATATCTGCGGATCACCTCGTATGTGCCAATCCCCGCAGCTTTTCGCAGCTTATCACGTCCTTCATCGCCTCTGAGAGCCAAGGCATCCCCCGTGTGCCCTAGTTTACTTCTAGGTGTTCGTCTTCTTGCAAAGACAAACATGCTCG
>NZ_BAABDJ010000049.1:0-56011 GCF_039539565.1 Hymenobacter fastidiosus
AAAAAAAACCTTCCCGCGCCGCGTCCGGTAGCCCGCCTCATTCAGTTCGTGGGCAATCTGCTGCAGCGTGTGCCCCTGCGCATGGAGTAACGAAGCAAGACGTGCCGCCTGCCGGTTGGCCTGGCTTTGCTTGGCATTCAGCTGCTGCACGGCCCGGCCCTGCGCGCGTACCTGGTCGGTCATATTCGCTGGTGTCCCCAATTGCGCGCCGCGAGCCTTCTTGGCTGTCAAGGCATCCTTAGTGCGGCGGGAGATGGTTTCGCGCTCGTGCTGGGCGATGACGGCGAACAGGCCGACCGTGAGCGTATTCGCGTCGGGCATATCACAGCACACAAACTCCACCCCTGAATCGCGCAACGCAAAAATAAATCCCGCGTTCCTACTCAGCCGATCCAGCTTGGCAATCAGCAGCACGGCCCCCTGCCGGCGCGCCGCCGCGATGGCCGCTAGCAGCTGGGGCCGCTGGTTCTTCTTGCCACTCTCGACTTCGACGAACTCCTCCCCCACCAGCCCACCTATTGGCGCGAAGGCCACCACGGCCGCCCGCTGCGCCTCGAGTCCTAACCCGGACTGGCCTTGCTTCTGAGTGGAGACGCGGTAGTAGGGCACGTACTTCTTGGCGGGAGTCAGTGTCAGCATCGGGGGCGATTGGGGAGGAAAACAGCCGCAAGATACGTGTTATAACGTTCTATAAACGAGCGTTCATAGTATGTTATAGCCTTCCAAGGCAGCAATTGCTGGAAAAGACAACGGCCGACAGCGGTAGCAAACGACGGCCGCTGCCCCCCTGCTGGATCTACTTCCAGATCAGCCCGACAACTAGCCTGTGCCGGAGAAGATCCTCCCCTGCCCCCTCGCGATGGGTTGAATCCCACGCAGGTTCCGGCTAGCGGGGCGGTTATCGGGGGACGGCTTGGTGTATTGGATGCATCTGACGAGCAACACACCAGCCTACCACGAGCGGTCCGTAATTGATGGGCCGTAACGTTCCCGTCTGTACGGTCTCGCACGTATTGACTTATTCTATGCTCGTCACAAGAGGAAGTTGCTCTCCTTATACGTACGCATCCCCAATTATCAGCTAACCCTTAAATTGCTCTGCTCAGACAAGTTGGTCCAATTCCGTAGCGCAGCGAGCGAGGATCAGTTAAAGGCCGTCCGCAGATAAAGCAGTGGCCGGTTTCGACTCCGGAGAAAAAGGCGGGATTGACACTGCACTTTAGATAGTCACAGAACACAAGCAGCACTGGGCGGACGGCGGCTGTTCTAGCCAAGATTTTGCCCATCGCATCAAAGGCCATTCCCTGGTAGTCAATTGAGCCTACCCGAACTTGGTTTCGAAAAATCTGTACCGGCTTGCGCCGGGCCTCAACACCATCCTCCACCAGATGAAAGGCCATGGTAAAAGCGTCGCCCCCAACTGTATGAAAAGTGAGCGTGGGAAAGTCAATTATTCTGTCACTAAAGCCACTTGTCGCGACAAACCGTTTTAGGGCTAGCGCCGAAGTATTATGAAACTGCAGCGGACGCAGGTTGGCCAGAAAAGTAAGGAATGGTCCCCCATAAAAGGAAAAGGCCTTATTGGCGAAGTAGTGCAGCTGATAGCGATAGATCCCCCCCTGTACATGTATGGCGAGTTCCTGGTATTTAATTGCAATGTTGCGGGCGTAGGCATCGGCCATTTTTCCACAAATATTTACGGCCTGCTGGTCCGTAAAACGCGTGTGGATGCTCCGTCCACTGTAAGAGATCGGTCCCAGAATATGAGCGAAAGCATCCTGCTCAAACTGATGAGCTGCCGATTTCGGCGCTGCTTCGACTTTTCCAACTGGAGCAGCGGCTGGGACTGCGCTCGGTGCTTGGCTATCCAGCTTGCCATTTTTGAATGACTGGATATCATGGCGAATGGATTGCGCTTGTCCCTTGAGCTGCTGCGCTGCGCTGCGGAGCCTGGTACCGGCCGAGAGGTCTCGAACTTGCTCCCACTTCTCAAAGTCTGGCTCCAGGGAGAGAACAAGCTGCTTAAGTTGGGAAAATGGATTATCCATAATAGAATAGGCTAAGTTGGCTATCGCCTCAAGTTTGGTTGAATGGCCAGGCAATTTAGGCCTTGGTTAAAAGTTTGGTCCGAAAGTCGCATTTGGCAGCTACCGGACTCGAATGGTGTACCGGAAAGCCATTAGCAGCGCATAAACGGTATTTTGATTGGGTAAACCTGTTTCGGATACCGCTTTTTTGCTAGTTGAGAGCCTGAGCTAGTGACAAGCTCGTAGGTACCCGAAAAGGGCAGTTTCCGTGCCCCTTTGCCCAGTTTCAAAGCTCGCGCATGGGCCAAATGCGACTTTTGGACCAAACTTTTAACCAAGCGCAGGTTCACGTTTGAAATGCAACAAATTGGGTTGAAAAGAGGGATTTAAGGTGTTCGTTGGGCGTGGCATAGTTCAATTTGGGGTTCTCGTTACAACGGGGCGGAAAATTACGCTAAGCCGTTGCGGCTGGGCTAGTGAGCGGAGGTTGCGGCTGGCGCAGCGGGCGTAAGCCCTTGCCCAGCAAGGCTTCCTGCTCAGCAAAGGTGTATTTACCCAGTCGGTTGATGTGCTCGTAGCGAGCGGGGGAGAGGTGAACCAGGTCCTCGTCTTGGACGGGATAGCCTTCGGCCCGCAACTGCGTGACCACTTCCTGCATGTAGACGGTGTTCCACACGACGACGGCATTGGTGAGCAGGTTCAAACAGCCCACGACTTCCTGCTGTGGAGCAAATAGAGCGGGATGACCAAGCCGCCTGGCTGTGGCAGCTGCCAGCCGTTGACATCCTGCGCCGGGTCTGGCTCCAACAGTTTCGGATGGTGGACGGCCAGCTCAACTGGCGCGTGGAAAATCAGGACGAATTACCACCTTCCGCGCAGCTTATCAGCTCTCCCTACGATATAGAAGCGCGTTTTAGTCGGAAACGCACCACGACGTGGGTGGGCTATAAAGTGCATTTGACGGAAACCTGCGAGCAGGATCACCCCCATCTGATTATCCAGGTAGCGACTACTGTCAGCACCGAGGCGGATTCGGCTACCTTACCCCAGATTCAGCAGGCATTGGCTGACCAGTCGTTACTGCCATCGCAGCAGTTGGTGGATACCGCGTATGTGAGCGCTGAATTGTTTGTCCAAAGCCAGCAACGCCATCAGGTGGACTTAGTCGGGCCCGCTCGCAAAGATCAGAAATGGCAGGCGCTCGCGGGGCAAGGGTATGCGGCAGCGGATTTCCACGTAGATTGGGACGCGCAGCAAGCCACTTGTCCTCAGGGGCATCCGTCGCACTCCTGGTTCCATACGCTGGAAAAGGGCCAGCCGCGCGTGTTCATCAAGTTTTCCACGAAGCAGTGCGGGCCCTGCCCCGTTCGCGCGCAGTGTACGCGCATGAAACGCCGGGGCATTAAGCTGCGAGCCGACGCCCCGTATCACGCCTTGCAAGCAGCTCGGGCAAGAGACAGCCAGGCGGACTGGCCCCTGCTCTACAATCAGCGAGCAGGTATTGAAGGCACTATTTCCTAAGGAATCCGAGGCTTTGGCATGCGCCGTTCGCGCTACATGGGTCTGGCCAAAACGCATTTGCAGCACGTCTTTATCGCCGCGGCGATGAACCTGTCGCGTATCATCAACTGGGTAAACGAGGCGCCGTTAGCCCAGACCCGTCAGGCCGCCTTCCAACTATTGACTCCGCCAGCAATGGCTTAAAATCAATTCGCCAACAGTATCCAATAGGAAGAAGAACCCCTATCTGTCCTGCGGAAAGATCCTATATCATGTTTATACATTTAATGTCTATACACGAATCCGCGCAATAATTACATTTGCACTTTTAAGGCCCTTTGGCGAACTATCTTACCTTCAGACGTGGTAACACTTGCCAAAACCACGAAAATGCGACACAAATGAAATTTGATATATTCCTGGCTATCTGAGGAGTGACTCTCCCCTTTCTAAAAGCTTTTCTTTGAAAAAATCAAAAAAGAACCGAGTGCGCGTATGCGCATCGAATCGAATTTCTTCTTTCTTAAAACGAATACGAATAGTCTTCCTTCTTAGGGGTGCCGTAACTAATTGATTCACAACATCCCACAAAGATTCAAATGTACTAGATGGCATAGTTAGATGTACTGATTGGCAGGTTCAGATGTACCAGATGGCAGGATAGATGTACTGATTGGCAAGTTCAGATGTAAGAAATGGCAAGATAGATGTAAAAACGAATTACATTTACCATGTGAGTGGAAGAAAAAGCCATTTCTAAGCCCTCAGAGTATTTTCCAGCCTCATTTGTCCATGTCCGACGAGATCACCCCCTTCCATTCCAATATCAACCCGTTGGCCTACCAAGCCAATGCCCTAGTGCGGTCTCCTTTGAAGTTCACGCACGTTGAAGCCCGGATCTTTGCCTTGGCCCTGGGCACCATCCATGCGCGCCATACCGAGCTGCCGCCGATCTCGATTGATGTACGGGACGTGGTCACCTCTAAACCGGGTGGAAGCCTCTATGCGGCCGTGAAGGAAGCGGCCCAGGGGCTCATGAAAAAGCGCGTGGAGATCGAAACGATGGTCAACGGGGAGATCAAGTTCGTCGGCTACAACCTCATCGACACATTGGGTTACGACACCAAGACCGGTATGCTCACCGGCGCTTTCGCCAAGGGCATCGAGCCGTTCCTGTTACAGCTGCAGGAGAAGTTCACGCGGGTTGAGATCCAGACCCTGCTTTCGCTGAAGAGTGCTCATTCTCACCGACTGTACTGGCTGCTGAAGAGCTGGGAAAAGCCGCAGGGCAAAATCAAGCTTGAAGTCGAGAAGATGCGGCAGTTGATGTTGGCTGAGGATGCTGACAAGATGTATCCGACGTTTGCCGAGTTCAAACGAAACGTGCTCAAGCCGGCGCTTCAGGAATTTCAGGAGCTAGATCCTGCTTGGGAAGTGGAAATGCGGGAGATCAAGCAGCGCAAATGGGTCACGGAGCTGGAGTTCATCATTCCTGTTCACAGGATCAAGAAAGCCGAAACAGCCGAGGAAACATCTAAATCCCCGAAAGCTAAGCTCACGCTGGAAGAGATGGGCGTGTTTAAGGAATGGCTACGTAACAAATACGAGCCGCTGGTCACGACCTACGACCGACTACGTGCCGACTACGAGGTGACTGAACCTCAGGCCAGAGCCATCGTCAAGGCCGTGCACAACGAGGCTGATTATCTGAAGCTGACGAAGGTGCTGCACCAGGTGAAGCTCGATGTGGTGAACAAAGTGCCGATCAAGAAGCTCGGTGCCTATACCGTGCAGCGGCTGAAAGAGGCGCTGGAGGTTTATGCGAAATAGAAAGCAATCAAGAATTTTAGCTCTTACCAGCTCAGGGAAGTGATTCGACTACCGTTCGCAATCTAGCCGTGAACGTAGTCGAATCACGAATAGTTCCCAATATAATTGTTACTTTCTAATCTAATATTGTACTATAAAAATATTAGTTGAAGGTTTGTGCAGCATTTAACCACAAACCATGCAAACAGAACGACAGAACACTCCCCTACCCGACGAGTTTTTCAGCCCTCCCGCTGCAGCTCGCACCTACACCGTATGGCCTGGTAAAAGCTATGGTTACGGCGGCACGATGGACCCGGAAAGCCAAGCTTATCGCGAAGGTCTAATCAAGGAATTCCTGTCCACCATGCTGCGCTCTTATGGAACACATCCGAGCATTGGCGATACCCTGCAGATTCATTTAGGTTTCTGCGTGAAGGTCGTCCAGCGCCACCTTGTCCCGTTTACCTGGATTTATGAATCCGGCGAGCTTGTTCACGGGTTTTACTACACGTTCGAAGCGGTTGAATCGGTGATTCAACCGCTTCCGGGCATGCCAGTGGGCTATAAGCTACCGCATGTGTACCTGGATACTATCCTGGAGTACGTCAGCCCGGAAGCGATACGCGATCGGCGTATCCAGGAACTAGCGCAGAATATGGAAGCGGGTAGGTCCGTTCGACATACCCACGCTGAGAAAGAGGCTTTCTTACAGTATGCTGCGCAGCTGGAGGTCACGTTAGACCAGATTGAGGCCGCTTATAACCGTATTCAGGATACAGCGGCGCGACGTACTCCCAAGCAGACCGAAATCCTTCTTATTCGAGAAGATATAGCCAGCTATATTCCTGAGTTCTATACGGACGCTGAGATAGCTTCGCTGGAGGAAGCCATGATGGATGAGAGTTTTACAATGGAAAAGCTGCATAACTTCTATTGTGGAATAGTAAGAACAGCAGAGCAGCGACATGAAGCTCGAAACGGTCAGTAACCGGCTGCGCTTTGAGGGCTCGGAGAATAGTGTCAGGCTGCTGTTACGGGGTGTTTCCGGGCCGTATCAACACTTCGACTATGATGCTATTATCTGGACTACTGAAAACCCGAACTCCCGACGCATCAACTGGGGCACTGAATACAATGTGGTCCGCAGCAGCTATGTCCGTGACCTGGTGCACGTCGAAACGGTGCTCCATCCAATCACGCAGCAGATCCTAACGGCGCTCAGCTCCCGCTGGCGCTATGTCACGATCGTGCACATGTATCGGACCTGTGACGGATACCGCCACCACGCTAAGTGGAAGGCTGGTAAGCAGATTAGCCTTCCACTTAGCGTGAGCTAGCCCCTACCCTAGCAGCGGAAACCTACGTCGAGGTTATACCAGCGGTAGAAAAGCCATCGCCAAAACCAATTTCCAAGAAGCTGTTTGAGTAGGCCAAAAGAGTACAAAAGAGGCTAACGCAATATGATTTTTGTACCCTTTTGTACGATGTAGGCCGAACTCATTGTCTTCACATTCAACACTTTGTACCCAAATCTCTCATGGAATCATCACTTGAAATTCAACGATCCACGTTCCACATCGATGAAGCGTTCGACAACAGCCTCAACGTTTTCAAAGTAGAGCTGATAGCTTCATACCCAAACAACCACTTTGCGCCGTATTGGCACACCGGCAGTATTCATTCCAAGCTCGAAAACCCAGAAATCAACGGGCGCTTAAAGCTTCTTTTGGTGGACAACCGCAGCCCAGTGGAGCAACAACACATTGCTGCTTTTGTCGATATCGTCAAAAGCCATCCCTTTCTAGGGGTAGCGCAAGAGTAGGAACAGAAATTCCCGTTAGGGCCGTAGCGGCGGATTTCGGCAAGTGCGGGGTGTCTCAAAATACGGGCGTTTTAACGCTGCTAAGGCATTTTTGAATGACACGCCGCTTCTGCCCCACAAATGCGTCTCGTTTGGTTATCTCGCTAATCAGCGGCTCCTACTACCCATAAAACGTGACTTATTGAGACAAAAGCACCTGCTGCGTGCTAAATTCTGACGCTAGGAGTGCCTAACGGGAATTTCTGTTCCTACTCTTGCGCTACCCCTTCTACTGGGGGTTCTTGTTGCAACGGGGCGGATTTACATGCTAAGCCCGATTATCGAAAAGGGTAGCCGAAAAACAGACCGAAAAAGGCCGATTACAAGGCGTATAGGAGGGACGAGTAGTCTATCGGAAAGGAAATCCTAGTTGATAAGTGCTTTGAATAATCTTCGCTGAAGCAGCAGGAAGGAGGATTTACAACCTTAGCGTGTAAATCCGCCCCGTTGGATACTGTTGGCGAATTCATTTTGGGGTAAAAGGGCTATTTTCGGAAGCATCTTAACCGCTTCTGCTCATGAGCCTACACCCCCAACCCAGCACGCCTGTTCCGCCCCAAACGCGCCAGGTAGCGCAGGCGGCTTTCCCACGCGGCAATCGCTACCTGCAGTTGCGCGATACCTTGGGCACCCTGTATGACGACGCCCTCTTTGCCGACCTGTTTCCACAACGGGGGCAAGCGGCACAGGCGCCCTGGCAGTTGGCGGTGGTGACGTTGCTGCAATTCGCCGAGAATCTCTCCGACCGCCAAGCGGCCGATGCCGTGCGGAGTCGGATTGACTGGAAGTATCTACTGGGCTTGGAGTTGACCGACCCCGGGTTTGACTTTAGTATCCTGTCTGAATTTCGCCAGCGGTTAGTGGCCGCCAAGGCCGAGGAACGCCTGCTCACGCACCTGCTGACGTGTTGCCAGGACCACCAGTGGCTGAAAGCCGGGGGCAAACAGCGAACGGACTCGACGCATGTGCTGGCTCGTGTCCGGGATATGAACCGCCTGGAGTGCGTGGGGGAGACCATGCGCTTTACCCTCAACAGCTTGGCTACGCTCGTGCCCGACTGGTTGACCAACCATCTGCAACCGGAGTGGGCTGCCCGGTACGGTCCCCGAGCCGAGGAGTATCGCCTGCCGCACACCAAACCCCAGCGGGAAGCTTACGCGCAGCAAGTCGGTCAGGACGGCTGGTGGCTCCTGGAGCGAATAGAGCGGGATGACCAAGCTGCCTGGCTGTGGCAGCTGCCGGCCATTGATATCCTGCGCCGGGTCTGGCTCCAACAATTTCGAGTGGTGGACGGCCAACTCATCTGGCGCGTGGAGAATCAGGACGAGTTGCCGCCTTCCGCGCAGCTTATCAGCTCTCCCTACGATATAGAAGCTCGTTTTAGTCGGAAACGCACGACCACGTGGGTCGGTTATAAAGTCCATTTGAGCGAAACCTGTGAAGCCGACCAACCGCATCTGATTACGCAGGTAGCCACCACCGTCAGCACCGAGGCGGATTCAACTACCTTGCCTCACATTCAGAAGGGATTGGCTGACATGTCGTTACTGCCGTCTCAGCAGTTGGTCGACACCGCTTATGTGAGCGCCGAGCTGCTCGTCCAGAGTCAGCAACTCCACCAGGTGGAGTTAGTGGGGCCCGCGCGGAAAGACCAGAAGTGGCAGGCGCTAGCGGGGCAAGGGTATGCGGCGGCGGATTTCAACGTGGACTGGGACGCTCAGCAAGCCACTTGTCCCCAAGGGCATTCGTCGCAATCCTGGATTAAGACGCTGGAAAAGGGCCAGCCCCGCGTGTTTATTAAGTTCTCCCGGAAGCACTGCGGGCCCTGTCCGGTTCGCGCGCAGTGTACGCGCATGAAACGCCGGGCCATTAAGCTGCGAGCCGATGCCCCGTATCACGCCTTGCAAGCGGCCCGCGCGCGCGACAGTCAGGCGGACTGGCCCTTGCTCTATAATCAGCGAGCGGGCATTGAAGGCACGCTTTCGCAAGGGGTCCGGGGCTTTGGCATGCGCCGTTCGCGCTACGTGGGCCTGGCCAAAACCCATTTGCAGCACGTCCTTATCGCCACGGCGATAAACCTGTGCCGTATCGTTAACTGGTTAAACGAAGTGCCGTTAGCCCAAACACGTCAGGCCGCTTTCGAGCGATTAATTCCTCCGGCAATGGCTTAAAACCAATTCGCCAACAGTATCCCGTTGCAACAAGAACCCCGATACTAGCTCTGACGGATTCGGACAGCTCTGCGTGGAGCAGAGCTGCTTTAGCCGACGTGAAATGGCCTGGCTATGAAGTAACAGCGGAAGATCCAACCCAGGAGATTATCCTAAGCGCACTCCAACAGATCAGCGGAATGTATTGTGACCATCCTGAATAGTAACAATAGTGGCCATAGTGACAATTGTTGTAATTGTGTGTATTGTCAAAATGTTAAGTATTGTTTACATTTTGACAATTGCAATAATTGTTACTATGGTTTAAATTGCTTGCATGTTTACTATTGCCTACATTGTCACCATGCAGACAATAGTATTCGCCAATCATAAAGGCGGCACCGGCAAGACCACTTCCTGCCTCAATGTCGCCTACGCCCTCGTACAGCAGGGTAAGACGGTCCTTCTCATGGACTGTGACGCGCAATGCAATCTGAGTCAGAGCTTCACGCTCGAAGCCAACGGCAAGAACCTGGGCACCGTCTTACTCGGCCAGGCCAGCTTGTCGGATGTGGTTCAGGAAGTAGGGGAGGGGCTTTACCTGGTCCCCTCAGCCCACGACCTGAGCGAAGCTGAGGACAAGATCAGTAAGAAGCCGGGCGCAGAGTTCTCTTTGAAGGAGTTGCTGGAGGAAGTAGAGGACATCGACTACTGCCTCATCGACACCCCTGGTGGCCTTGGGAAGCTGACCTACGCAGCTCTGACAGCTGCAACGGCCGTCTTCATTCCAGCGCAGCCGGAGTATTATGGCATCGAAGGACTGGTCGGACTGCTCGACGTGTGCCGCCAGGTACAGAAGCGACTCAATAAGGATCTGAAGATCGGTGGGCTGTTCTTCACGCAGTATAATAGGAGTGACCGCCGCCGTGCGCAGCGCGACATGGTGACCCTCTTGGAAACCCATGAAGTCTTCGGGCCGCTAGTCATGCGGACCACCATTCGGCCCAACGTCTCCTTGGTAGAAGCCCAGATCGAGAAGGAGAATGTCTTTGCCTACGCACCCGACTCCAACGGTGCCCACGACTACGAAGCCCTCACCACTGAAATCCTTTCCCGCATATGAGCACCGGCAAACCATCCTTCGGCAAGAAAGTCCTGGCCGCCGTCACTGAACGTATCGATCCCGCATCAGCTGAAAAGCCTGAGCCAGTAGGGGAGGAGACGGTCTGGGTTTCCTTTACCACCGCTGTTACGCGGGAGACCTATATGAAGCTGAAACAGGCTGAGCATTGGGTGCCTGGCTTTCTGATGAAGGAACTCACCGAGGCTGCGCTGGTAAAGGAGCTGCAGAACTACCCGGAGGCTGAGAAACCCCTGCCGGCGGCGGCGCTGGAGAAACTGATGAAGTCAAGTAAGAAGCTGCGCGGGTAAACCACGAAATTCTGTAGGATCCAACATTGCTCTAAAGATCATATTGACAATAGAATCTTTATATATTAAATTTATTTGTTTCTAACTGTCAACCATTTAACCCAACTCGCCATGAAAAAAGCATGTCTGATTATTGGCTTAACCTTATTCGTCGGTGCAGGGCAGGCCTTTGCACAAGATGATGAGGAGTTACAAGAAGTAGTCAAAGAGGTGAATAAGCTCATTGTCGACGTTGAGAAGGATGATAACGACTCAAAAGTGGCTGACGAGCGTAAAAAAGTTCGAGAGCATCAAAAAGTGTGGGGCAATTGGGTTAGGCGGCCATCTGCATCGGTTCCGCTGGCACTGACCGGAAGCCGGGATACTGCTGCCGAAAACAGTCTTCCCATTCCTCGTTGAGCACCTTCGTGCGGGCCTGCACGAGCAGGTGCGCCCCTTTTTTAGTCCACTGCATTTGTTGCCGCTTCACCATTCGCTTGGCCAGCACTTGGTTTACCACCGACTCGACAAAGCCCGTGGAGACGCGTTCGCCATAGCGATGGCGCTCGGCGTAGTCCACAATGAAGCCGCTGTTCTGCTCCACATAGGTTTGAAAATCAGCAATTAACTTGGTCAACGGCTTCGACTTGTCATATTTCTTGGCTAGGAGCGGGTCGTCTTGATGCAGGGCCAGGATATCGTCCAGGTACATTATTTTTTCCACGGCCCGCTCCGCGTTCCCGTGCCAGAGATGCCATTTGATGCTGGTTAAGCCGTCCTGCAGCGCTTTGCCACCGGCCGCGTCGACCTGGGCGAAGCCCAGCGCGTACTGGTGCAGCACCGTCAGGCGCATGGTCAGGTGAAACCAGTCCAGAATATGCGTAGACTCCGCACTCAAATAACTGGTCAGCGACCGCAGAATGGAGGCGCCATCGGTAAAGAATTCCACCGACTGATTTGCCTGTAAGCCTTGCGAGCGCAGCACCTCAAAAACACGCCGGCGCGGCTTGACGTCTACTTCCTGCATGAAGCCGAAGCATTTGGCGGTCCCCTCCGCCGGCATGCTTTTGCCCGCTATCACCTCGAAACAGCCTTTTTTATGCCAGTGCCGGACGTAGCCGCCGTCGAGGCCGACCACCAGCGGGCGGGGCGGGCACGGCAAGGCCTCGCGGTCGCGCTGGCAAACGCCCTGAAAGGAGGCCACCTCCGCGGGCAGCTGCTGTTCCTGGGCTTCGACCACGGCGTGCAGGTGCTGCTGGATGGTCGTGCCCGTTAGCTTCGCGGCAATGGGCAACACGTCGTGGAGCAAGTCGGCCGTTTTCTGGTACGGGATGAGACTGGCCCACTTGGTTTCCAAATACAACCGCTCCGGCGTTACGTGCTGCGGAAAGAGCTGCTGGAGGGGGCTGTAGGTTTTGGCTCCCGCCTCGGTAGGCGGCAAGTAGTAGCGCGGGCTGTCGACCGTGACGTTCCCGAACAAGGTTTTCAACTGGAGCGGATAGCGGCCCTTCTTCCGTAAGCCGACGGGCTGATGCGCCTGCAGATGTATCGCCACCTGCTGCCCAATCATTTGCTGCTGGATGCGCTGCAGCAGGGCTTTGGACTCGTCCAGCGTCAGGCCCACGCTGGCTAAGCTCAGGTCGGCGCGGCTCCAGGTAAACACTTCATCGAGTAAAGGCTCGTCGCCTTCCGACAGGCACGCCACCAGCTGTAGTTTGAAGTTCATGGTAACAGGGAATTAAGGATTAGAGCAAGGTCTTCACTTTACGAACCGTATTGATGGCCACCGCACAGAGCTTGGCCGTTTTATGTACGCTCAGGCCCGCACGCAATTGCCGGGCGACGGCGGCATGCTTTTTCAGAAAGACGGCCTTTTCTTCCGTCGCGCCCGCCGGACGGCCGATCGTGACGCCTTGCCGCCGCGCTTCGTCCATACCGGAGAGGATGCGCTCGCGCAGGGTCTCGCGTTCCAGGCGGGCAAACTCGGCCAGCAGCGTGAACATGAACTGGGCGACCGGATTGCGTTTGCCGTTCTTGAGCGTTTCGAGGCCAAAGTTTTGGACATAGATGCTGACGCCCAGCTGCGTCAGTTCTTCTACAATCTGCAGGACTTCGACCGTGGAACGACCCAGGCGCGAGACTTCGCTCACCAATACTTTTTGAATGGCTCCCTGCCGGCTCAGCTCCAACAGCTGCTGAATCCCCTCCCGGTCCTGATTCCGGCGGGCCCCGCTAATCTTCTCGGCAATTTCGGCCACGACCTGCACCGCTTGGCTCTGGGCCACGGCACGCAGGTCTTCTACCTGCCGTTGGTGGTCTTGCTCCTTCTTGGAGACCCGCACGAAAATAACCGCGTGTTGCATGGCGCAAAGCTATTCCCACTGTATCAGTTAAACCATCTGGTTTTCCTGATACAGTTTTCAGCGTTTCGTATCCGCGAAGAAATAGGCGTAGCCGCCCTGCGAATACAGAAAATCGGGATTACCCTTAAGTTGATACACTTTCGCCAGGCGTTCGTTGACTTGCCCCTTGTCGAAATGTTCCGGCCGGAAGGTCCAGAACCAGGTCGGTACGTCGTCTTCCCGAAGGTCCTCGCCGTCTAGTAATTGGTCGAGGGCTTCGTAGCGCCAACTAAACTGGTCTAGCGTCCGCTGGTCGTAGCCGCGAGGACCGCCGACTTCTTCGGGTGGGCAGGCCCGGCGGCCACTTATACAAACCGGATGGGCAGGCAGAGCAGTCGGGGGCAGCAGTTTCTCCACCCGAACCTGGTGCTGCCAATGGTCGCCGAAATCGTAGGTATAAGTGAACTTGTCATTGAGGCGCCACGGAAAATCGCCCAAGTGAACCTGGCGAGCATCATCGGCGAAGTAGATGCCGCCGACATAGCCAATCCCATACTCCTTTCCCCAGAGGTGAAAGCTATGCAAATGCCAGTTTTCCCAGCCCATCGCCACTTGGAAGATGTGGTGTAACTCGGCCAAGGTGGTATCGCCCCGCACGAGCACCCGCCGGCATATTTGCGGGCTAATGCCCAGCAGATGAATCTTAAGCTGGTAGCCCACAGCCAGGTGACCAGGGCGTATGGTTGGGGCTAGTAGGGTCATGGCCTGCACCGACAGTTACGGCTTCCCAAGGTAGCCAGCAAGTGGTTGAACCCGATTGCCCCACACTTTTTGATGCTCTCCAGATTTGTGCCACCTGCTTGTGTGCAGTCGACGTTTGCGCGGGTAGCTAGTCGTACCACTATGTCAACCTCCCCAGTTATTTTTGCCTGCCTCACCTGAGCGTTGCCAACCAGTACCACATAGCCCTTGTCCTGTCGGGCAATGATGACCGGGCCGGCCGCTACCCCAGTAGGATTCTCCACCAACTCCTGCACTGGAAAAAGGACTTGTGGATTTGCGGCGACGGCCCGGTGCAATCGCTTTAGCCACCGGTTGTCATCGGGCCCGGCACTGGCGAGGCCGACGTCTGCTTTGAGGTCTTCCATCACCGGCGGCACAGTGGGAGTCGTAGCCGGCCAACCCCAGCCGGCTAGGTCGGCAGCACTCGGGGGCCACTGGGACGTGTGATGGGCTGCCACACTAGCGGGGGATGGGGGCGGATACTGCGTCAGCCAGTCAGCCGAGAGGTGCTGTTCCTTCACGTTATACAGCCGGAATAGCTGCGCCGCGCGTCGGCGTTGAGGCTCGGTGCTGGACGCTGCCTGCGCATCGGTGAGCAGATGCGCCCGGGAAATATAGGCTTCGCGCACCGCAACGGGGGCCTGCGCATAGGCTGCGTCAGTGAGCGTGTTTCCCAGCTGAACGAACTGCAGTTGTTGCGCAGGGGTGAGGGCCGCAAACGAGATGGTACCCGCACTTGCGGCGCGGACCGTCGCCACGTCGGCCACTTCAGCCGGGGTCAGCGGATCGCAGCTGAACAGCGCCTTCGCCTGTTCCAGGCCGGGCTTGGTCGCCAAAAAGCGGTCTAGGCTGTTGCCCAATTGGCGGGTATAGTAATCTTCGGCGTTGTTGGCATACGTGAACTCGCAGGAACCATCCGGGCGCACCGCCACGACCGTTACGTGGGTCTTGTCAAATACGGCGCAGGCACTGTCGTAGACGAAGTAGTAGCTGGAGTTGTACCGGGCCCGGTAGTCATGATAATAATTGTGATGGCGCCGGCAGATACAGAAGTCGTAGCGTTTGCCCTGGCCGTAGCGGATACAATCGGCTTCGCTACGAGCGGCGTACACCCGGTAGCGGTCATTCGCCCAATCAGGCTCGATATCGAACACCCGCAGTTCTGAGAGGGCAGCAGTAAATTCAGGCAGGCAGTGGGTGCTCATAGAAGAGACGAATAGGGGTAAGGGGGGCGATTAAGGCATTGGAAAATACAGTTGATAACCGGCCCGTTACGAACAGGGCATTTCAGCCTCCCAACGGGCCAGGCTACCTGGTGCGGTAAATAAGCAGGGAATCGATCTAACCCGTCCTACCACCAGCCATTGCCTACGTGCGTATGGCCAGGCTGCATTCCACTCGTCAGCAGCTCCTTGTGCCCGTTCACGCGGATGTTACCCTGATGAAAGCCGCCCACGCCGGTGTTGACAAGGAAAGGCCAAGCGGCAGCCTCGGCGGAGTCGGGTAGCAGGCCCGGTTCCGTTGCGTTGCGGGCATACCGCGGCAGGTGGGTCAGCAAGGTCCGGAGCCGCTCGCTGCACGTGGTACCCGGCACCAACGCGTCGCCGGCGTAGGTGCCGTAATGCCAGTAAGCGGGCGTGTCGGCCCCCGGGGGCTGTACCAGCACCCGCTGCCCCGTGCCGGCATGGCCCTGGCTCAGCTGCTTGGCCAGCCACGCCAGCCACGCGGCCCGTTGCTCGCGGCTTAGAACCGCCGGTTGTTGGTAAGCGCCTACCTGCAGCGTGCCACGGGACGGCGCCGGCACCAGCCAAGCCAGGGACAGGGGTCCGGCAGCATCGGGCCCTAGTCCGATGGGCATGTGCAGCAGGTAGCTGCGACGCAGCCGTTCGTGCAGCGCTTCGTGGCGCTGCCAGTACGCGGCGGCCGACAGCAGGGGGGCCGGGGGACAGCGCGTCTGCAGGAAGTGGGTATCCCCGCCCGGAGCGACGTCTTCCGTAACGCTTAGCACTAGGTAGCCGGAGCCGGCCCAGGCGGTCAGAAACGACTCGGCGCACGCGGCGGGGAATTCCCGGCGCCGCATCCACAGAAAAAGCTGTAGCGGACTCGGGCATTCATCGGCGGAGGGCAGGACAGGTGTCATGGAAAAACAACTCAAGTAAAAACAGAAACAATAGGGTGCGGGGGCCGCGGGCCGCGCTAGGGCCTATCGGTGGGGGGCGGTTCCGGCAACATGTGGAGCGTCAGGGTCAGGGCTTGCCCCGTGTCGGCGCGCACCAGGCGACCGGCGGCATAGTGCAGTTTCCCCCGGAGCCAGTCCGGCTCCACTCCCGGGTCAGAGCTGAGCAAGGTATCCGCTTCAAACCGCGGCTCCCGGCCCTGCCATTCCACCAGCTGGAGTTCACCCAGGTCGTCCTCCTCTGTCCAGCGGGGCGAGAGCTCGGCCTGTTCCCCGGTGGCCGGGTCGGTGAGCAGCAATGCCCCCCAGCCCATCAGCCACTGCGGGTAGGCGCTGCCCGCAGCGGCCACGCGGCGGGAGCTGGCATAAATGCCCACCGAACCCGCATCGATATCATTCGGCTGTTGCCAATGCCCCTGAGCCACGACCAGGCGCTCATCCTGGCTAGAGCCAGAATCTATGAAAAACAAAACGGCAGGCAGCGCAACCCCCGGGGGCAGGAAGGAGCCCGTCTCCGCCTCCGCTTCGTCCGCAGGCCCCCACTCTCCCCAGAAAGCACTGTCGCCGGGCATCGTATACCAGTCCAGATCCGTGGCAGCCAATTCCTGCGAAACCCAGTCCGCCACCTCTTCGACGGTGTCCAGGTCGTCCGCCCCAGTGGCCCGGGCCTCGGTCAGGGCCTGGCTCAGGGATTCGGAGCGCGGGGAGTGCGCCAGCTCGCCACCCAGCCAATGCCACGGACTCAGGGTCAGCCGCACGTCCTGGAGTGTTACCGGGCCGCAGTAGTCAGCGGGCAAATCAGCGCGTAGCTGCAGGCGTACGGCCTCGTCGCGTTGCTGAATGGGCACGGGCACGGCGCTGAGCAGCGCGTCTAAGTCAGTGGTCGTAAGGAAGGGCATAAAAGTCCGGTGGGAAGAGATGATGGGTCAATAAATGTTACTGGGAAACCGAGGCTTTGCCACACGATAGCAGCTGCGCCATTTGGCCGGCTTCGGCGTACACGATGGCGTCCTGCTTAAAGCGCCGGCCCCAGGCACACGCCTCTTCCGGACTGCTGTTCAGCAGCCAGCACCCCTCTTCGCGGTACATCAGATGCTCCCACTGCTGGATACGGATTGCAGGAAACTGCTCATCCGCGCGTGCCTCGCTGGCTGCCAGCTGCCAAGAGAGCTCCCCATGGGTTGACGTGCTTAGTTCATTCAGCAGAAGAGAGAAGCTGTCCTGATTTTCGGTGGAATCCACCGTCTGCCAGCTGCCTGCTTTGGGTTCGGGATTCTGGGGCGTGACGTAGGCAATGCTCCGGGCGGCGCTTGGTAATTCCTCCGGCGCTGCTACGCCCGGCTCCAGCATAAAGGTCCCTTCCCGAAACGCGTCGCGGGCCTGCGAAACGCTGAAAAACCGGGAAGTGAAGTACTGGCCCACCCGCGGCCGGTCGGTACGCAGGTCGACTTTTTTGCGCAGCTCTTTCAGCGACCTGACCATCGTGTCCACCGCACTGAATGCGGTGTAGAGGCGGGTTGCCAGCAGGTCGGGTTTCGTGTCCCCCGCCAAGTTCCCCGCGCCTGGTTTGCGGGGGCGCTTCTCGTACGAATGCACCGGGTGCGCAATCCAGTTGCGCACCGAAAGTATCTCGGTGCGCTTGCGGCCGAATTCCGCGGCATTGGTGGCCGAATAGCCGAGCCAGGAATACAGGCCCGTGTGCTCCACCAGGGCCAGCATACCGCGCAGCGTCAGGTACTCGCGCAATGTGTTCTGGTGTTCATCGGAACTGTCGTTTGTGAAGGATTGCAGGCTGCTTTCGATGCTCTGCTGAGCAATGCCCCTTTGCGCCAAATAGTCCAGTGCCTGCCGCAGCCGTTTCTCTTCCGGAAAGGCCGCACCGATCAGCTCGCTCAGCTCCATTTCCAGCTCCGTCAGCGCCGCGTAGCCGTATTGGAATACGGCCCGGCTGTTCAGGTTAATGTCCGACACCATGCCCACGATTTCGGGTGGGCCCTGCGAGCCTGGGGCCGTCAGAAAGTAAAAGGGTGCCCGGTCTTTGTTGCGCGAATCAGCCAGCTGTTTCAGCAGCGGAAAAATTCCGGTTTTGTAATCCAGACAATCCAGCTGCTCATCAATGCCACACCAAGTGGGGAGCTGGCCGAAGTCACCCATTTTCCGGGTCCTAAAATAGCCCGACACCTGGCCGTCGGGTTCCTGTACCGGCAGCACGTCGAAGCGGTAGTCGCGCATCTTTTCCAGCGCGTGTTCTGCCGTCTGGCCTGCCTCGCAGGCAGTCCAGTGGCGGCAGCTGATGCCAATCATGGCGGCCGTTACGTGTGGTTTCCCCTGAAAGGCAGTGAAGGCGTCAAAAACAGATTTGTCAGGCATGTTGAGAGTCAGATGTGAAATGAGATTATTGATTCGTAAAAGGCCAGGATGCAGTCCCGCGCGCTGGCCAGTAATGGCTGGGGGCCTCTGCTGGACTACCTCATGTAGGCTGGGACAAGGCCCGCTTTGGCACTACTCCCTATCTTCAGGGGGCAGAAAGCAAGTAGCTAACGTTGATAAAATAGGCGCCACCATTGCACCAGCATCAGCACGAAAGCTACGAAGCCTGGGCCACCGGCGCCTGTCATGCCATCGTAGGGCAGGTAAAACGTCCAAGCTACCGCCAAACCCAGAGCCATCACAACCGGCGGAATGAGTAGAGCCCCGGGCGCTACGCCGAAGAATTTCAGCACGATCAGCAACGGCACCAGAAATAGCAACACGCCGCCAAAGGCGCCACCTCTATCGGGCGTGAACAGACAAAAAAGTACCGCCAGCGCCACCAGCAAGCTAACCAGCGGTGCGGCCATCAGGTGGCCCGGAATGCGTCCTACCTGCTGAAAAAACAAACGTCCTACCCAGGCAAGACCGACGGAACAGGGAAGCGCCCACAGGGCTGAGCCAGCCAAAATCAACAGGAAGTTACGGAGCGTCATGGGCGTAGCAAACCCATGAAAAAGCGCAAGCAGCATACGTGAAAATTAAATAATGACAGGAAGAGAAGTCGGCATGGGCACCCGTATGGGCCCCGGCGGCTAGCTACAAAAAGCGGCCTCCGTCGCGCAGCCAGGGGGCGAGATGCCACAGGTCATACTCGTCCAGTAGCTCCCCTGCGGTGCGGTTGTCAAACAGACCGCCATCGAACACGAATGGTGTGCTCACGGTCATCGAGCCCGATTCGGCGCAGTACAAAATATGATTATTAGCCGCCAGCCAAGCCAGAAAAACAAGCTGCCAGATCTTTTTCTCCCGTTGTGGAGTGTCCTCGTCCAGGTGGGCGTCGATGTGTTCGCGACAGCGGCGCACGATTTCTTCGGGCAGCCGCAATACCTCATAAGGCAGATAATCATCCACCCGTTCAGACTGCGGCTGGCATGCAATGGGGGTAATGTCCAAAGACGTCAGCAGGGCCCGTAGCTGGCGGTTGAATGCCCATCGCGCTGCCTGCGTGGGATTCAGGGCGGCCTCCGTATACTTCCCTGCTGCCAGCAGCTCCACGGCGATGGCGCTTTCCAGGCATTCCTGCCGGGTCAAGGAAAGCAGGTGCGTGCTTTCTGTTAGCACCAGCACGTTTTCTTGAATGCTTGTGGCTTCCGCCACATAGGCCGCTGCCGGCATGCTATCAGCGCGTTGCGCCGGCGTTATATGGATCAGCTCACCGGAGGGCAACACGTGGCGGAGCTGGTCTATGTGCCATAGCTTGGACGTGACTTCCTCCGCCCGTAACAGATCGGCGTAGCAGAGACGGCCCAGCACCCATTGCAGGCGTGGCAAATTGCCTATGCCATGTTCAGTCACCCAGTCGAGAACGGTTGCCGGCGTTACTTCCCGAAACCCCACATAGAGCGCTGGCAACGCACAGGCCTGCACCTGACGCCCGGTATGGGAGAGAATGCCATACTGGTCTCCTGAGCGAAACCCATAAAGACGAGGGCTGATGCGCCACGTGGCGTCGTAAACAGCGGAAAGTGTTATTTCACCGGAAGAGAATTTCAAGCCGGCTTTACCCTTAACAGAAAATGAAACTAGCATAGAGCTACCTGGCTCCGGTACTGCGGAGTTGCACTTGAGGGCCAGGAATGTGCTAGTGGGTGTGGCAGGCAAGGCTGCCGGGGGCCGCGCCGACGAGCGGCCGCGGGGTATATGGCTTTGAACGGTGGAGTGCCAAAAAGGTTACGGTATATTGCTTATTCCAATCGGGCTGGGCATTGAGTTAAAGCGGAAGAGTCGGTGGCCCCAGAGCCGCGTCTAGCTCTTCCGTGGTCGGCAGGTTGCGGCGCAGCTCTGGTGGCAAAGCGCTGGTCAGCTGCCATTCCGCCACCCCAATGGGCTGGCTCAGGCCGCGCAGGGCATATTCGGCTACGACCCGGTTTTGCGTTTTGCACAGCACCAGGCCAATAGTTGGCTGATCCGACGGATGGCGCAGCAAGTCATCCGCCGCGGCCAGGTAGAAGTTCATCTTACCGCTGTCTTCGGGCTTGAATGCGCCCATCTTCAGATCGATAATGACGAAGCAGCGCAGCTGCAGGTGGTAAAACACCAGGTCCAGGTAATAATCCTGCCCACCAATCTCCAAATGGTACTGGCTGCCCACCAGCGCAAAGCCTTTGCCTAGCTCCAGTAGAAACGAGCGTACGTGTTCCAACAGGCCCCGCTCCAAGTCCCGCTCCTGCGCTTGCGTACCCAAGGAGAGAAAGTCGAAGGTGTAGGGGTCTTTCAGAATCTGCTGGGCCAGCTCCGACTGCGGCGCGGGCAATGTGCGGCTAAAGTTGCTCACCGCCCGGCCCTGCCGGTGATACAGGCTGCTTTCTATCTGCGCGGCCAACACGTTGCGGCTCCAGCCATTCTCCAGGGTTTGGTACACGTACCACAGCCGCTCAGCAGGGTCTTTTACCTTGTCCAATAAGATGCAGTTATGAAACCAGGGCAATTTTGCAGCAAGCTGCTGCAAAATTGCTTCATCGGCCCATTGCTCCGCAAACGCCTTCATGTAGCGCAGGTTGCGTGCAGAAAAGCCCGTCAGATCTGGAAACGCCTTGTGTAAGTCCGTCGCCAGTTGCGTCACCACTTTCGCGCCCCAGCCCCGCTGCTGCTCCTACTGCAAGATGCTCCGGCCAATGCGCCAGTACAGCAGGACTAACTCCGAATTCACCGCCAGCGCGGCCCGCACCTGCGTTTCGCGGATATGGGTCTTGAGCTCGGCTAAAAACTGCGGGTACTCGGCAGGAGGTAAGAACAAAGTAGACATGCAGCTCCGAAAAAGGGTTGAATCCGTGGCTTGAAGACGTATCTGGGAGTTCACGAAACCTCTGTTTGGGTCATATGGAGTGTAGCAGAACTGAAGCATGACAATTCCTCAACAAACGCTTAACGATTCAACCCTTTCTGTTTCGCTTTTCGCACCGATTTACTTATTCCACGTGTAAACCACACGCTACAGTCGCTAAAACACGTTAAAAACGGGGCTAAAAGACCTACTTCTAACGTGTTTTCTGCTCTTTTTTTAGGCATTTATCGGAATTATAGGCGGGGTACTCCTTCTTTTCAGCGGGGGTACTCCCTTTTTTCATCGGGGGTACTCCCTAGAAATTCCGCTATCTTAGGGCTTGTATTCTTCCATTTTCTATATGCCTTACAAAGAGCCTCGCCACCAAATCAATCTCAAGCTCACGGACGCCGAATATGCGCCTTTAGCGCAGGAAGCGGCCCTGGCCCGCAGTACTGTAGCCCTCTACGCACGCCACTTAATCGTGCAGCGCACGGCCCAACCCCTGAGCATTGCTGCCCAACGCCTTAAAGAGCGGTATGAGGTACGCGAAGAAGCCCTTCAAGACAAGATAGGGCGGCTACAGCAGCGGGTAAACACGTTGGTGCTACAGAATGCGGACATTCCGTTGCTGCAGCAGCAAATCCAGGAAGCAAGGCATCTGAATGCGCAACTCAGTAACCCCGAAGCGATGCGGGCGCTCATCGAAGAGGTTATTCAGCGGCGGGAAAAGTCCGCATAACCAACGCACGTCCTCCAACGGGCCAACCACTCTGAATAGAGGCTCCTCTGTTTGAGTGGATGTTTAAAAGTAGGCTTTCACGCAACGGGCAGGAGTATAATGGACTAGAGGCTAAGGCCAGTAGGTCAAACATAGGAGCCTCTTGGCTGAATGATAATTCTAGAGCCAACACTTATTCCGAACCAAGCTACTGGCCACTAAGGGTGGTGTCGTTGAGTATTTATACGTTCAGCTATAGCAATTCCATAAAATTCGAACTACATATGTAGGCTTAATCTCCTGAAAAGAAAGCCTACATCTTCGTAGATGAATTCAGTACTCGTGGCTGCTTCCGGCTGTGTTGACTCCGCCAGCGAGCTGTTTTATCCTTGTTCCGTTATCAGTGCCTGATTCCATCGTTATTCCACCTTGGGTGTGGGAGCACCGCCGGCCCGCCGATGAGCGAGCCCATGAGGTATTGCAGACGTGGCGAAATGTACCCGTTTCCGAGTCACACTTGGCTGAAACGCCGGTTTGCAATGCCTTACGGGTTGTATTAGATGGCGTACGCGCGCCACGCTTGCCCCGGCTGGCGGCCCCCCTTTGCGCCCTGGATGGGTATTGCTACCTATTTCTGAAGGGATGGGCTCAGGCTGAATTGGCTACGGATATGTGCCTGCTAGGAACCGCTACGGAGTTTGTGGTGCGTAATTATTGGCATAATCCGCTGACTTGGATGCAGGCGCAGCGCGATCAGGCAGCTCACTACCCGAACCGCACCAATATCGATGATTGGGCCCAGCGAATCCTACGCGACTACCGCGCCCAACATGATAACCTAGCCATTTGGATGGCGATGCAGGGCCTGCCCGACCGGCCCTGGTAATTTCAAGTGCTTTTCTCCTGCTCTTTCAATTTATCCTTCCAGTCAATGCTCGACGGCTCCCCGCCTATCCGATTGAATGCGCCCGTGTCGGCTTTCGCTACTGAATTCGCCCGCCTCAATGCTGCTCAGCGGCGGGCCGTGGAGCACCCCGACGGACCGGTGTTGGTCGTAGCCGGGCCGGGCACGGGTAAAACCCAGTTGCTGGCTGCCCGCGTAGCCTGGCTACTGCAGCATCCCGAGCTGCAGGTGCAGGCCCCCGAAATCCTGTGCCTGACCTACACGGAAGCCGCCGCCCACAACATGCGCCAGCGCCTGCTGCGCTTCATCGGCCCTGAGGCCCACCGCGTAGCCATTCATACGTTCCACAGCTTCTGCCACCAGCTCATTCAGGAGAATGCGGACTATTTTGGCTACCATGATCTGGCGCCCGTGTCGGGGCTGGAAACGGAGGATGTGCTGCGTCAGCTCATTGACGCGCTGCCGGCGGGCCATGTGCTGCGCCGCGTAGGGGAAGCCGCTTACTACGAGGTTCCAAGGCTGAGCAAGCTTTTCGCCGTGATGAAGAAGGAGGGCTGGTCACCGGCACATCTGGCGGAGGCCATTCGGATTCATGTGGAGGAGTTGCCCAACCGGGCCGAGTATCAGTACAAAAACTCCAGTGCCGGCAAGTATTCGAAAGGCGACCCTCGCCAAGGACTGATTGACGATGAAACCAAACGCATGGCGGCGCTGGCGGCCGGGGTAGAGCAATTCGAGCCGTACCGCGAGGCGCTGCGCGCCCGCAGTCGGTATGACTTCGATGACATGCTCGGCTGGACGCTGCAGGCGTTTGCCGAGCAACCCGAGCTGCTGCTGCGCTACCAGGAACGCTACCAGCACATTCTGGTGGATGAATACCAGGATACCAACGGGGCTCAGAACCGCATTCTGCACACGCTGGCCAGCTATTGGGACAACCCCAACATCTTTGCCGTGGGCGACGACGACCAAAGCATCTTCCGCTTCCAGGGTGCCAGCGTGGCCAACGTGCTCGACTTCACCCGCCAGTATCCGCACGCGGCCGTGGTGGTACTGGAGGATAATTATCGTTCCTCGGCCGCTGTGCTGCAGGCCGCCACCGCCCTGATTGAGCGCAACCAGGAACGGCTGGTGGGCCAGCTGCCGGGATTAAGCAAGATGCTGCACGCTCGCCACCCCATCTTCGCAGATGCGGCTACACCGCCTGCTATTCGGCGCTTTCCCTCGCCCCTGCACGAGGCGGCCTACATCGCGGCCGAGCTGGAAGCCCTGCACCGCGCGGGTTTTCCCCTGCACCAGTGCGCCGTGCTCAGCCATGACCACGGGCAGGTAGATGATCTGGCCACCCTGCTCACGGTTAGGGGCGTACCGTTTGCCCGCCGCCGGAAGGTGAACATCCTGGCCGAGGAGCCGCTGGCCCGGGGACTACGGGCCATCCTGACGTACCTGGCTGCAGAGCTACAGCAGGCACATGGCGGTGAGCCGCACCTGTTCCAACTGCTGCACCTCGACGCCCTGCGCCTGGCTCCTATTGATTGCGCCCGCCTGGCGGCTGGCTTGCGCCGCCACAATCAGGGCCTGCCGCTGGAGCAACGGCTGCGCTGGCGTGAGTGGCTATTCCAAGTGACGGAAACCCCGGAGCTGGCCGCCACGCTGCAGCTCTCGCCCGAAGCCCTCACGGCCCTGGGGCGGGTAGTTGCCCTGCTGGAGCGCTGGCTCACGGAGGCTGCGAGCCTGCCGCTGCCGGCCCTGTCGGAGCACATTTGCCTTGAAACCCTGCTACCCCATCAGCTGGCCACGCATCCGCAGCCTGACCACCTGCTCGACGTGGTCCGTACCTTGCTGCAATTCGTGCGCACGGAATGCCGCCGCCAGCCTATGCTGACGCTTGAGGGGCTGCTGGAGGTCATGGTGACTCTGGAAAGGTTGCGGGAAGGCTTACCGTTGGAACGCAGCACCGGTACGGCATCTGCCGGGGTACAGCTGCTCACGGCCCACGGGGCCAAGGGCCTGGAGTTTGAGCGCGTATGGCTGATTGGCTGCCACCAGAGTGTCTGGCTTAAGACAAAGGCTGGAGCGAGCTTCACGCTGCCTGACGCGCTGCTGCCGGGCTCTACGGACTCGCCTATCGAAGAGGCCCGCCGATTGTTCTTTGTGGGACTCACCCGGGCTCAGGAGCACTTGCTTATCAGCACCTGCGTCCAAGACCAAGCCGGCAAGGGCCTCGCCGACTGCGAGTTTATTACTGAGCTGCAGCAGTATGCCGGGCTGACTATAACCGATGTGGCCGTGCCAGCCGATGAGCTGCTGCGCGCCCAGCGGGAACTGCTGCCGCCCCCACCGCCACCGGCAGCCCTACCCGACTTCCGAATACTCGACGAGCTGCTGGCGGACTACTCGCTAAGTGCCACGCACCTGCATGCCTACCTGAAGTGCCCAATGGCCTTCTACTACGAGCAGGTGCTGCGTGTGCCTTCCCCTCGCAACGAACGCCTGCACTTTGGCAGCTCCATGCACTACGCGCTGGAACAGGCTTTCCGCCAAGCGCAGGCCGATGCGAGCTTGCGGTTCCCCGATGCCGAAACCCTGGCCACCACCTTTGCCGACCATTTCCGCCGCAGTCGCCATGAACTGCCCGTCACCACTTACGAGCGGTACCTGCATCACGGGCGCACGTTGCTTGCCGGCTATCACGCCCGATATGCCGCCACTTGGCCTGCTACGGCTGTGGTAGAGCACATCGTGCGCCGGGCAGTGCTCCCCAGCGGCATTGTGCTAAATGGCAAGCTGGATCGTCTCGACCCGCGTGCTGACGGCCGGGGCCACGATGTACTCGATTACAAAACCGGTAAGTGGAACAAGTACGACCAGAAGCGCCGCGCCGCTGCGCTACCTGTCGGCGACCTGGAAGCTTGGCGTGCCGACGAGAAGGCTCGGGGCGGCGACTACTGGCGGCAGGCGATTTTCTGCCACCTGCTGCTGATCCACGACGTAGAGCAGCGGTTTACACCGGTTTCCGTGGCTTTCGACTATCTGGAGCCCGGCACGGAACCGGGCCAGCCGACGGAGCTGAAGCGCGAGTATATCCATATCACCCCGGCAGACGAGCAGGCCGTGCTGGCCCAAATTCAGGCGGTGGACGCCGCTATTCGACGCCGCGAGTTCAGTCAGGGCTGCGCCCAGCCGAAGTGTGCCTGGTGCCAGCTGCGCGGTTGAGCCCGCTTGTTTTCCTTGAGCCCTTCGGGGTTAGCAGGTCCGCGCCGCCATTTAAATCTTATTTCTGTCCATTAGATTTTTGCTTTGGCACCCATTGCTTTAATTCCAAAACCCAGTCGCGATTCCGACGCTTTTCTGAGGTAGGCGAAGAGTATGCGCATAATTTCAGTTGCTGGGTCTTCGCCTACAGTACTGAGGTGTGATGAACCTTGCCAAGCCAGGACGTACGGAAATGAGTGCCCAGCCTGTATGGTGAGCTCAGTAATCCCGAGAAGTTTGCGACACTAAATGTCACTATCCCCCTCGTAGGTTTGCTTTATCGTCTGCCCCCGTTAATCTGCGGGACAATATCTTCCCGCTCCGGGAAGTTCGGGTGGGCTTACTCGATGCCCGCATCACTACTAATCGGGCCACGCTACCGCCCTTGGGTTGCCTTGCCCGCACCTCGCTCTTTCAACGCTGACCTATATTCCTTGCTGCTCCACCCACGCTATTCCTCTATGGCCAAATCCAAGTCTCCGGTACCGCTAGACAAGTGGTACAGCTTCGCGGCCGACTCCCGCACCCGCGCCTTTCTCACCCCGCATGTCCCGCGACTACGAATTGTGACTGATCCGGAGGATGTGACGATTGTCACCCGCTTTACCACCTACGTGCAATCGGGTGGAGATAGTCGGCTGTCGGTGCCAACCGAGGAGCCAGCCTGCTATAGCATCGGCATGCGGCGCTCGGACGGTAGCACCCTGCAGCTACGGGAAGGGACGATTTTGCAGTTTACCGAAGAGGTGCTGGCTCGACTTGATTCCCTGAACAGTCCCTATTGGCGCAAACTGAAGACGCCCTTGATCAGTGCTGGACCCAATCCGGACAGCAGCAACGTTTTGCTCTGCTACATAAATCTCACGTTCCTAAGCCCTGACCAAATCAAGCCTCATGAGCAGAGCCATATTCAACGGCTCACTCCGGCGGATACCCTGTTCGACTAAATTGTTCTATCCCTCTCGTCACGCCCTTTTGCTCGATGCCCCCATTTCCACCTCCGGTACAGCACCTGTATGAAACCGCGTTGCTCCATGAACAGTCCTCAGAGTGGGGCGCGGCAGCGACTTGCTACGAACAGGCTGTTACTTTGGTCACTGACTCACCGGAGCTCTGGGCCCGCTATGGCATGCTGATCGGTCGGGAAGGGGTGAAGAATACGGATGATCATATTGCTCTCTCGGCCTTTGCCAGGGCCGCCAAATGTCCTGCCACCACGGCCAAGGATCTTTACTGGCGGGGCATTGGAGCCCGTTTCAATGACGGCGATGGAGATGCCCGACGGGACTTAAGTGCTTCCCTGGCGCTGGACCCCACCCGCGCCGAAGCCTGGTATCACTATGCCGAGGCCTTGGAGCACCCCGCCGCGTACTTTTCCGGCGTTGGTTATGACCCGTTGCCCGAGGGACAGGCCAAGCGGTTAGCCGCCTATAACCAGGCCCTGGCTTTAGACCCAGGCAACGCGCAGTATCTGGCCGGCCGGGGTAACTTCCATCTCGCCCATGATCGGTTGGATGAGGCCCTAGCCGACCTGAACGACGCCTTAGCACAGAACCCGAGTAATGGGTGGGCAATGAAAAGCCGGGCCATCATCCGGTTCCTGCGACAGGACTTCTGGGGTGCCGTGCATGACTTCGCGGCTATTAGACCGCTGAACGGCGGCTGGCGGAATGGCGGCATAGTCGATCATATCCGCTACCCCGCCGCCCATCTGCCACCACCTGCTGAGCGCTGGGCAGCGGCGCTGGCAGTCTTCGAACAGGCGGGTATTCGGGAACCCGCCACAGCGGCCTACCTGAGCGGGCGGGCGGAGTATTTTCTGGAGCACACCGCACCAGAACGAGCCTTACAGGATGCGTGGGCAGTAGTAAGGCTGCAACCCAACGCAATACCCCACCGGGAGCTGCTGATAGAATGTCTACTAGCACAGGCTACCCCCGATTGGGGTGCTCTACTGGCCGAATATGAGTGGCTGGCCGAGCGGCCGTTACCCCGAGTGCCGAAAAAACGGGAGGTGCCTTCCGAACAGGCACTGCATCTGGCACGGCGTCGGTGGCACCAAACCTGCTACCGGCATCATGCGGCCTGGGCCGCCTTTCGGTTGGAGCGCCCGGAAACGGCGCAGCGCCACTTTGCGGCTGCGTGCACGTTTGCTTTCACTGAAAGTCCGTTTGAGGTGAAGCGGGATACCAATTTCCGACGATCTCTGTTTGCCGATCCGGCAGAGCAGGATACCCGGGTACCGTATCGGAAAGTAGAAACCGTGATAAACGGCCGCCAGTACCTGCTGGGCGAGGTGGAGGGCCTGCTTCCCCCACTGCCAGACCCAGTCTACCTGCACTGGCAGCTTATCCAGCAGCTGGAACAGGAACACGCCAACAAGGGAACCCTGCGCGCGGCCTCGCAATGGCTGAACCAGGCAGCTTGGCAGTTGGCCGGCCCGGCGCTGGGCGAAGCGTGTGAGGCGTGCCTGCAGCTGCTACTGCCAGCCGGCTACCACTTCGTGCGCCCCCGGGAAGCGGTCGAATTTGATGCGGCCCGGGAGCTGTGTCGAGCTGGCCTGGTACAGCTCCCGGCCCACGCCGTGGAGTTCAGGCTATTGCAACGCGCCCTGCTGCGGGCTGAGCTGCGCGACACGCAGAACCAACCCGGGGTCACAACCGCCACCGTACAGGCCGCCCTGGATCGATATGATACTGCCCTAGCCGCCCTGCAGGCAGGTTTGTAGCGAGTGGGCAACGTTGAATTGGGCAGCTAACTAGACCGGAACGTCACCGTTACCCCTCCCTAGCCTGATACGCACTCAATGGAGCAGCAAAGCATGCGGTACCTATCCAGGTAGCGTTACGACACCAACAAGAGCCCTTCGGGAGCTCGCGCCGAAATGCGCTGGTGGTAGGGCGAAATAAACACCTGGCCCAATGATTTCCCGAAGAAGCTTGTAAGCTCATAGCAGTCTACCGAGCCCTGACCTTCAGGCCAATAGCACGAGCCTGTCCGCCGCCATTCCACCGGCTCGTGGTCGGGCGTGCGCAAGCAGTCCAGGTAGAGGCGGGCTGCTACAATGCCGGCTACAGGCACGGGGTTGCTAAACGCCCGGCCAAAGGGGCCGACGCCACCCGGCACCGCATCCGCATCTACGCCCACTGGCCCGCCTGACTCAGTGACCAGCCGGGTCACTAGCTGCTGTCGATCCCCTTCATCGACATACGTGCGCCCGAAGGTGATGAAGAGAAGCGCATCGCGCATTTCCTCATCCGTCAGGTCCAGCGCCAGTTGCTGGCGCAGATCAATGCCCCGCGCCAGCAACTCCGCCCCTGACTTGCAGCCGACCGCGCTTAGAATGCTTGCTGTCGCTTGCGCTAGGTCATAAGCAGTGGTCGGCGACAGCCGGCCGTAGAATAGCTCCCCTAACCCGGCGGCGGTAGCCAACAGCTCGGTTTCAGTATCCGGCAGCCGAATGGCATCTGGCACGAGTGTAGGCGCGACTACAGGTGTCGCGACTGGTGCCTTATCATTCGCCAGCAGGTATACCCGCACCGTCTGTCCGTCGATTACCGTGCCGGGGCGGGAAGTATCTACCAAGGCCGGCAGCTTATTATCGTAGAGCGCGTTTTCTACTTCGATGGTAGCCAAGTGGAAATGGGTGGCCGTGTCAGCCACCTGCATGGCCAAGTCCTCTGGTGTGAGAAACTCCTGGCTACTTAGGTGCACCGTCACGGTATCTCCCTGGATAACCAGGGTTTCGAACATTCCCTCATAGGAGCCGTCATAGCGGCCGTCAGGGTTGAAGATGGTAGACATAGGCGAGGCTCAAACCGTTAAGCAGAGTGACCGAATACCGTTTCCATCAGCCAGCTATCGAGGTCGTCACGATTGCGCTCAAACCACTGGCTGCACAGGTAATAGTCGGTACCGTCATGCTTATATGGGGTAGCATAGTAGCGGAGGGGGTCCAGGTGGCGCTGGGTGATAAGCGCAGGAAATGAAAGCCGGAACGCGTAGAAGCTGTCTTCACGGTACGTGAGGTTAGGCAGGAAGGCAGCAATGCGTCCGTCGGCAAAAAGCTGCTCAAATACGGCCCGGGCGTAGGCCCCTACTTTCATTTCACTGCCGCACTCCTGGATTTTTCGATACGCTTCGGGTAGATTATCTGTGTTTCGCTCTTCCAGCTCAAATTGCTCGGTGCTGGGCAAATCCGGCATTGCGTCATCGGTTTCATCAGGGTTCGGCACATCGGCTACGTTCAGCTTTTGCAGCAATACTTCCAACTCTTGGGCGGCTGTCGCGCACAATTCTTTGGCCTTCTCATACTGCGCTTTATAGAAAGCCAGCAGTTCCGGATGCGGGTCAAGCATGCCGTCGGGGCGGGCATTTCGCATAAATTCTTCAATACGGCCAATCGCATCTTCTCGGTCTTTGTCCGTCAGGTGCGCGATGCTCGAAAATTTCTCGCCTTTTGAGCGCAAAAAAGCATCGTAGCGCAGTCCGCTTTTCTCGGCGTTGGCCTTTGGGGTCGCGGGAATCACGTTGCCGTACACGTGCAGCCCCCCACCCGCGCGGTTCATGGCTATTGCGTGTTCTTTCTCAATGGGCGCTCCTGTTAGGTCTGCGCCAGTATAGGCACACTTATTACCGAAGGCCGCGAGCGTCGTCTGCCATTGGTTATTAGAGCCTTTGGCCGTGAGTCCGCCAGCAGCTAAGCCGGCCTGCGTTAGAATGTAGCGCACGAGGGTGTTAGCGACGACACCAGGAGTAACTTGATTGGCCATGAGTTTTTGCGTTAGGATATTAAAAAAAAGTTGGGACAATAAAAACCAGTGCCGACAGGCTTGCTGGCTACCACAGAGAAGAGAAAATCAGTCGAGCAACGTGCTCATCGGCGTAAGCAAATGCGCATGCTCTCGCTCATGCTCATTCAGTTCCGCCAAATCCAAAAACTCCAGCCCGATATAACTGAGCAAATAATTGCCCGTAGTGAGTATGGGGTCATCGCTGAAACTCGGCGCTGTCAGGTAGCGCCAGTAGGGGCGGCCCAGGTTGGTAAGGCGGGCGAAAGTCCTATTATCGAAATTGACTAAAGTCCCTTCACGCAGCTCCCAGTAACCAATACTTTGTGACCGTATGCGCAGAGCGTAGCAAATGGGCTCTTCCTTCGGCAGATCCCAGGAAGATTCACCAGAGGTGATGTAGTTGACTACTCGCGTGACGATGTCCAGGTGCTCGGGCTCAGCCTGCACCCATAACCAGGGTAGGCAGGGGTTTAGGAAAGCCCTCGTCAGTGAGTCGGCAGGAAAGCTATACCACTTTGCGAGGGGCACCACGGGATGGTCTTTAGGCATATTTCTGGTCTGTTTAGGCCAAATTAAAGAAGGAGGGAAGATCAGGTAGAAAGGAGGAGTAGTCCGCAGGAGTGCAAAATCCCCTGTGCATGAGCGGATAAGAATAGAAGGATAGATTCTGCCTAGTCGATTATGAATTGCTGTTAGTCGTCGAACCGTACATCTTCGCCTCGCTCGATTACCATGATGTGCGGTTGGGTCCCCTCGGGGGCGATGCCAATGTTGAGCAAATGCACGCCGTATGCGTTACCACCAACGTCGCGCCGAACCTCGGTGGGTGAGTACGTATCGAATACCTTGTGCTTGGGCTGAGTGTTAGCGCAAAAGTCGTCTAGTAGGGTACGGGCCGCGACCTTGTCGGCGGCGTAAACGACGGAGAGGCCCGGCATATCGATGCCTAATGACCAGGTGAGGTAGGCAGTAAGATGCGGAGCGGGAGTAGTATTGGTAATGGACATGAAAAAACTGAGAAAAGACTGATTGGAACTGCTAATGCGAACATACCCACCTGCTGCTGACAGCTTCTGTCAATAACGATGATCCCGATGAAAAAGAATACTGCGACATCAAGCCGAACCAGCAACATAAGAGGCTGGTTGATCTTTTAAAAACATCTTCCTGTACAGGCTGAGGGACACTAAAGCGGAGGGAGGTGTGTGAGGATGCATGGGCAAAACTTCTAAAAGTGAAGTGCCAAACATACTACCACCTTCACGACAATTCCTGTCGCCTACTATGCTCACCACCGGGCAAGGGCCACTTTGTTGCGCACGAAGTTAGTCAGCTCTTCTGGGGCCACCACCTTTACCTCTGTCGGCAGGCCCAGCACAAAGCGTCCCACACCATCGAAGCCGTGGACTCGGCCCCGGTAGTGGTAGGCCTGGCCCGCTTCACCCTCAGCGGCGGGTACCTGATGACAGTCGGCCGCTGCCGAGGCCGATTCACGCAGCAGTAGCTGGTAGGCACGGTCGGTGAGCAGCAACTCCACGGGCTGCCACTCGTCAGTAGCGGCCATTCCAAATATATCAGGCCGGCGGCCGGAGTCGGGCAGCGTGCAGGGGGCATCCAGCAGTTCGGCTCCACCCATGCGGTTGAGGTTATACGTGCGGAACTGCCCGCTTTCCACATCATTGGTAGCCAGCTGGGTATAATTGTTGGCCAACGCCAGCGGTTCCACGTCCCGGTCGCGTACGGTGCCGGAGTTGGTCGATTGGTAGGCGAGCAGTCTTACCCGGCGGCGCAGAGAAATGGCTAGGGCCAACGTATCGAGGATGGTACTCAGGCGCAGGCCGTGTAGCTCATGAGGCTGCGGCACCAGTAAAGTGGACAGCTGTAGTTTCTGGCGTAAACTGGTCAACACGGGTGTAGGCGGGCCCAGGTCGGCCAGGCGCAGGGCCAACAGGTCTGATTCAGCCGTAGTAAGGGGCTCGTGCCGAATGCCGCGGCCTTCAGGAGCTGGTTCAAACAGGAAGTAGCGGACAGGCGGGCCAGACGTTTTATCAACGGGGTAGCCGACTTCTTCCAATAGCTTCAGGTAACGCTGCATCGTGCGCAGCTTCTTATCCAGCCGGTCCATTAATTGCGACATGGTATGCCCACCAGGCTCTTTTAACAGCCGGATGAGCTTCAGTAGCCCCAGTATCTTCTGCTGAGGGATGTCGACGGTTTCGTCCTCTTCCTGCTGTGAAATCTTCTTATTCTTGTGACTCATGTTGAAACCGGCTAAGTGCCGGCCGACAAATAAAACCTTTTCGTCAGATGGTGACCTTATACCGTGCCGAACCCGCGCAGCAAAAACAATATAACCCGCTGGACCGTCGGCCGCCGCAAAATGTGCCCTACGTCGTCGACAATCTGTGGGAATGGGCCCGCCCGGCCAACTGCCCCAGTCGCCGTGGTTGCGAATATGCCAGCCCCGATCCTCAATCGGCCCGAAAAAGTGCTGGCGATAAGCCAGACCTGCAGGTGTTTCGGTTGCATTTCAAGCCCGGTGCCATCGCCCTCCAGATAGCCGAACCCGATGCGAAAGAGCACCGCGATATCAAGCCGAACCAGCTGCGCAAGACGCTGTTTGAGCTCTTGAAACCTCACCCCAATTCGCCATATCCCAGCTGGGCCAGCCAGCCGCTGCCCCTGAAGCTGGCCGCCGCGCCACTGTTTCTTCCCGTCCTGAGCCGCGAGGAATTAGATGCCCTGCTTGGGGCCGGTGGCCCGCTGGCAAACATTGCCGACCAACTACGCCAGCAAGTTGGCTTCTGGAACAGTGCCAAGCTGATAGACTTCAGCGCGGCGGCGTTGCCTTACGGCGTGGGCGAGGTGTTTTTCGAAGCTGGCTCGGTGGAGCAGAAAGAGTTGGTGGAAATGCCGAGTACATAGGCACCCGTATTTAAAGTAGCCGACAGCTGCTCGTCATTGGTTGCCATGCTGTTCCCAGGCCTCGCGCAGGCGCCAGCCATCTTTTGTGCGCATGCAGTGGTAGATATCCGCCGTATTGGACTTGCGCTTAGGCTCATAGCGCTTGGAAGCCTCTGTGTAGGCATTATTTACGGAAATAGCCTGTATCGGCGAAAACCCCGGTACGGACTGGTACGGCTGATTCTTCGCCCTTACATCCGTAATCAAGCAGTTAACAGCCTCCTGGCAGTAGGGTAGTTCATCCACGTACTGCTGGTACATCCTTAAGCCATCCGGAAATTGGAGCGTTACGTCCGCCTTTCCCCATGGCGTTTGATTCAAGGTGAAAGTGAGAACGCCGTCAGCGGCCACTACCTTAAACTGCTTAGGCGTGAAGACTTCAGGGGGCGGTAAAAGCTGGTCAGGGTGGTGAACCAGCAGGTGCATCATTGCCCCCGATGCCAGCCGTAGTCGCTCGTGGGTGTGCACGTCGCAGGGCTCACCAAGCGGGTTTACATAAATTGGCAGCAGCTGAATAGTATCAGAGGAGACGGGCATGATGTGCAGGTTGAAAGAACGGCTTAATAGGAAAATGGTAGTGTGGGTACCAGGCTAGCTTGCTTGGTTATTTGCGAAAAAGCCAAACTCCGGGTCCACTACCAGTCGGCGGTCCAGCAGCGAGTTGAACTCCTCGCACGAGGTTTCGGGTAGCAGTGCGCAGGCCGCGCAGGCTGCTAGGTTCAGCCCACCCACCCCCTGTCCCTGCGCATCGGTATGCCAGCAGATGGGGTCCGCCGCGCAATCGGTAGCCCGCTGCAGGGCTGATTGCAACAGGCCCGGCAACCGGCCCATCCGGCCCAGCGACACGAGGCCACCATACGATCCCTCCGATCCGGCAATGGTGTAAATCAGCAAGCCCTGCATCTGCGGCCCCACGTACAGGCGCTCCTGCAACGAGGTAGCCGGGTAGCCGCACTGGAATTCCAGCTCGCGTACCAGCAGGTGGCTGAGCGTATGCAGCAGCACGAAACGGGCCGTAGCCTTGCGTGCCGCCCCCGGCGAGCCCGCCGACATCGCCCCCTGGTTGGCCAGTAACTGGTCGAGCCTTTTCAAAACGGCAGGCTTGTTTTCCCATTGCCGCAGCCGTTCGGCATTAAGCGTAAAGAATAGGCCTTCCCCGTAGCTTTCCACGCCGAGCAGGGTATGGGTTTTGAGGCCGTACTTGAAGGTGAAGCGCCGGCGGATACTGAGCGGGTTGCCTTTCTCATCCTGAGCCAGCACAGCATCCCGGTCCAGCGGCTGCTGCCGCGTGTAAGATGTTTGCACCGCCGTCATTTTCAGTCGGTCCAATTGCCAGGCCGGCCCGAGGCCAGGCACCGCATCTGTTAAATCGAGCGGGCGCAACAGCAGCTCCTTGGCATCCGCTGGCGTTGCCTGTGTAGTGATGTATTGGTATTCAGCCCGTCGATAATCTTCCTCGCCGGGCAGACTGGGTTCGGGCACGGGTGGCAAGGCCGGCGCCGGCGCCGGAATGACAAAGCCGGCTGCCAGCAGCTCCTCAAACTGCTCTGTGCTTAGCTCAACGCCATGCTTATCGAATAATCGTTTCAGGTTGCGGTGCACCGGCATTTCGTCCTCGTGGTTTTCCCGAAGGGTTTGGGCCATTGCCTGCGTAAGCCCATCTGGAGTTGAGGGGCCTTGCGCATCGGTACCTACCACCTCCGGCTGCTCGCCTGGCAGGTAGAGGCTCTGCACGATGTGCGGATAATACACGCTGTTGCTAGCGCGCAGCACCGGTTTCATCGGCACGCCGCGGCGTGGGCGTTCTACGCCGTACTCCTCCATGTCGGTTTCCGGCACCCGCAGGCCAAACAGGCCCGACAGCGTGGCGCTGCCCAAGCGCTCGGTGCCGCCATCGGCCAGCCGCCGCCGTGCCTCAATGGTGATGCCCTTGAGGTCATTGAGGCGGCCCGACGTACGGTAGTACAGCTCGGTGCCCCTGGGCAAATCCCGCCGCATGGCCAGCGTAGTGGTGCTTGTTTCGCCGGCTTCCTCCGGGGTGGTTGCATCATCTTGCGGCGCTTCGGGAGCCGCTGTTTCGTTTTCCTGCCGATGCCGCAACGCCCAGTGCGGCCACGGCACATCGGCGATGCTGCCGGCCGGCGAGGTCATCACGAAGCGTACCTGCTCCAGCGTTTGCCAGCGGGCTGGCCCACTCAGGTTGTCGTTGTGGAAGCAGTAGTCGCAGCGCGGCGCTTCCTCGAAGCGGCTTACTTCAAAAGCCGTCTTGCGGGTGGCTGTCAGGTACCATTGTCGGCGCCAATTGGCGTGGTGGTCGAAGCGGGCACAGCTGGGGCAGTACATCCACTTCGGAAAAAAGTCCACGGCCACCCGGGGCCGGCTGGGGGCACCCGCAAAAGCCAGTGGCGGGTTGGAGGGCATGCGGGCCAGGCGGCGCAGCTCCGGGAACAGGCAGCGCAGGCGGGCCAGCAGGCGAATATCGTTCAGCCGGTTTTCCTCGCGGTAGGCGCGGGGACTCTTTCCGCGCAGATATGGCCATTCGTTGGCGGACAGGATACGTAGCGCACCAAGGCGCGACTCGATTAGCGAGCCCACGCCGCCGTAGGCGCTGCAAAGCTTGCGGGTTTGTAAAGAATCAGTAGCAGGCATCAGTTAGAAAAAAAGGCACTATATCGTTGGCATGGCGGGCGCGTCGGTCACGGGTTCGGCTTCGGGCCGGAAGCCCAACGTCGTTTCCGTATCCACCTCCCGCATGGAGGTCGGCAGGTTCCAATAGTTGGGGTGTTGCGGCTCGCCGGGCTCTTTGCTCAGAAGCGGAGTATTGTGTTTCTTATTCTTGTAGTGCAAAGGTTTGTCCACGCTCAGGCCGGCCTGCTTTTTGGCCAGCCAGTCATTGGCAAGCACGGCCAAGCGGGCTTGCAGGTTGGCGGCCAGGGCCGGGTCTTCCGTTATTTGCTCGCCCAGCAGTTCGCCAAGCGCAGTGGCCATTTCCAACTCGAAAGCCGCGGCCGGCTTGCCCTTGTAGTGCCGCACCCAAGTTACCAGCAGGCTGTTGAGCATCCGGTCCAGCGTTTGGGGCGTGAACGGGGTCAAACTCAGCGGCTCCACGTGCTTGTAGTAGGTCTGGTTAAAGCCGGTATATTGCTCGAAGATGGATTTCTCGCGCGCCCGGTTCGCATCCATCAGGCTGAACACCAGCCCCTGGTCGGTACGGGCCACGCGCGAGCTGGCCTGAATGTATTCGGCGCTGTTGCGCGGCTGCCCGCAGAGCACCATCAGGTTTAGGCGGCCGATGTCGATGCCCACCGACAGCATATTGCTGGCCAGCACCAAATCCACGCCGCTTACCACCCGCCGCTGCTCACTGTCAGCTGCGTTCAGCTTCAACGGCTCGCCCAACTCGTGGAGCGCGTCCTTAATTTTGTTGCTTTCCACGCGACTGGTCAATTCCCGGGTCCGGCTCATCAGGCCATAGTAGGGCCATTGCCGGCCGGGGCCGTCCAGGTTCCAGTGCTGATGCCCGGCCTGGAGCAGGCCAAAAACCTCCGAGCTGACTTTGTTATACATCTTGCCCACGTCGCGTAGGCTGTTGTAGTACAGCACCAGGGTCCAGTAGCGGTCCAGGCGGGCCAGGGCGTCGGCCTCGGTGGCGTAGGTGGGCCGTAGGGCGCGCCAGGCCTCGGTGCGGGCCAGCAGCAGCAGCGAAACCAGTTGCAGCTGCATGTCCAGATTGGTTTTGCCGGTGGCCATCACGCCCACGTGGCGACGCTGGCTCTCGCTGGTGTTGTAGGCAAAAAACGAGTCATCGTAGCGAATGCCCGCCGGCGGAAAAATGGATACCGGGCGGTCGTACAGGGCCCGCACCTGGGCTGCCGTATTGCGGGTGGTCGCCGTCGAGGCAATTATCTTGGGAGGGCGCTGGCCCAGCGGGTCAGTGCACAGCTCCTTTACCACGCGCTCAAACAGCCCAGTCAGCGAACCCAATGGGCCGCTCAACAGGTGCAGCTCGTCTTGAATGATGAGCCCGGGAGGAGCCGTGCCCGCCTGCCGGAAGAACAGGCCGGCTTTCTCCTTGTGGGGCAGCATGGCAAACTTATCAACCGTGGCAAAGAGCAGCGTGGGCGGGTGCTTATACAGCTCTTCATCCACTACGCTTACTGGCACTGGGTGAATAGCCTGCCCCGCCGCATCGCGCTGCCCGAAGTGGCAGCGCTCGTTCAGGCAGGTGAGCTGGCCGGTGGCATCAAAGCCGGTGTGGTATTGCCCGCGCTGAACGCTAATAGTCTCGCAGCCACACCACGGGCAGGAGGCCAGCTGAAACACATTCTTTTGAAAGCTGGGCTTGCGGGTATATTCTTTTGCTTTGGCCTTCGTTTTGGGCCGGCTTAACTGGTAATTCGTTTGCCGGATTTCTTCTAGCAACTCCTCGTAGGCTTGCCCAGCTTCTGCGCGGGTATTAGGCGTAGTAGCTTGGCCCACCCACAGCCCCAGGGTGAGTGGCTCGCGCCCGAGCACCTTTCGGCCGGCCGCGTCGCGCCACTTCGTGCGCAGAAACTCCAGCGCGCACATCAGCCGGCTGGCCCGCTCCGACTGTTGCGTGGTGAGCAGGCGCAGGGTGTAGCGCATCATTACGGCCACCCCCTTTTGCCCGCGCTCGCCCCCGTGCCAGCGCCGCCAGATAATGGCCAGCGCGGTTACGGCCAGGTAGGCTTCGGTTTTGCCGCCCCCGGTCGGAAACCAGATGAGGTCCACCAGTTCCCGGTCCGGTAGCTGTCCGGCCGTGCCTTGTGCTTGCGTGTCCCGCGCCTCATTCACCGTCACCGAGTTAAGGCTCATGAGCAGAAAAGCCAGCTGGAAAGGGCGGTAGCTGAACGGAATATGGCCGCCCCCTCGTGCCCGCCGCCCCGGATGGTTGCGAAACCCTTCCAATTCGGTATAATTCGTGGCGGCGTAGTGCTCCGGGAAATCGTCGTAGGGTTTGGGCTCACCGGCGTAGGCCAGGTCATCCGATACTATCATCTGCAACAGCATGGCCGTGTTAGCCCGGCGGAAGGCCTCGAGTACGCGCTGGTCACGGCCCAGGAGCGCCACCGCGTGGCGCATCCGTTCCAGAGCTTGGGCCTGATTGGTCAGCAGCGGGGCATAGCAGTCCTCGTTCACGGGTTCCTGCCGGGCCTCGGCAGCCTGGCGGCGCGTCCAGGCGGCGTACTCATCCAGGAAGAGCGTCAGGAGTTCCTGCAGGCGATTGGCGGGGTAGGCAGCCTCGCCCCAGTGCGAAAGGTTGCGTAGGTCCAGCACTTCTTTCATCGCCTGGTCCTGCGCGGCGGTAGCGGCGGGCCGCAGCACCGTGCTCACGCCGGGCACGTCCACCGTCGGCAGGAACGTAGAGCGCAGCATCGTGGGTGGGTTGGCCGGGTTGCCTTCCCAGGCCGCAGCCGCGCCGTGGCCGATGCCGTAGGAGGGGCAGTCGCGGTACTGATAATTCAGAATGGCCGCTTCCTGGTCGCCGGCCGTGAAGCGGTTGAAATCGGGCTTGTAGGGCAGGAGCGCGGCGCCATCGGGCAGGTTGGCCGCCACGCTCACCTGAAACCGGCTTTTTTTGTTCAGCTCCTCGTTGGCATTGCTGAACTCGCGCGCCGGGTGTCGCTCCACGGCATTGTGCGCTAGTAGCTTGACGTAGCGCCGGGATGGCTCTCCGCGCTGGGGCTCGGCAGCGACGGTGTAGGTTTTTACCCAGCAGACTAACCCTTCCGGGCCTTCGGCCCCGGCGGTATATTTTACTTCCGGTTGGTTGAGGTCAGCCAGAAACGTCCATTCAAAGGGCAGACGCTGCCAGAGGCGGTTAGCGGGGCGCAGCAGCTTGTCGAGGGCCGCTACGCCGGGGCTGTTGCGCAACTCGCTGGTTTTGGCCCCCAGGCGGTCGACTTCGGCAAAATCTTCGCTTCGGTTGCGACGGCTGTTGCCCTTGGGGGCAGCCACCAGCGCCAGCGTTATGCTTGTCTCGTCGTAAGCCAACTTCTGCCGCAGCGTTTCGGATAGCGCCGCTCGCAGTCGCTCCCACTCATTGGGAGCCAGCCGCACCGCCAGTTGGTCGCGGCCTGCCTGCCAGGGCCGGTAGCTGGCACCCCGCACCGTTACGCGCAGCTGCCCGGACGTTGCAGGCACGCAGCAGGTCAGGCCCAGGTTGCTCGGGAAGTAATGGTTGGCGGCTGCGTACTCATCCCGGGCTTCGGAGGCGTCGGCGGGTACCGGGGCCGGCGCATCATCGGTGGCTACGCCGGCCTCGGGGTGGATTTCGGCCCCGTTGGGCTCACTGTCTTCGGCGTCTTCCGGCTCATCGGCCAGCTCGGCTTTGGCGTATTCTTCCTCGTCCGTGCCGGGGTCCTGCTCAGCGGCCCGGTCGGGAAACAGAATGCCGGTGTAGTAGCGCTGCAAGGGAAAATCATCCAGCACTTCGGTTGCCGGGTCACCCGTATAGGTGTCGCTGCCCGGTCCCAGCAGCGAGCTTTCGAGACGGTGGGTAAAGAAGTCGCGCGGTGCGGCGGCAGTTGGCATGGCTCTGCTTGGAAAAAAGAGGAATGTCGATTTCGGAGAGGGTTATCTCGGGCTGATACGGTACACGGTACGTTCCACGGCGCTCAGCAGCACCAGCTCCAGGGTATCGGGCTCCAGCTTGCTCAGCAGGCTGCCTTTAGCTCCGGTCAGCCGATAGCGCAGCACCTCATCGCTGAGGCCCTTGCCCAGCGCAATGCTCAGCTGATGAAACTTGCTGCGGCAGTGGCGCACCTCTTCCGCCTCGCCGAGCTGTAGCAGGCGGCAATCCAGGAGGTCCACGTGCCGGGCCAGCTTTTGCAGCGCGGGCAGCGTAGTGGGGTCGCCGGGGAAGCGCCGCTTGCCATCCAGGTAGCTGCGCAGCGTTTGCGGCCCCACATCCAGGCCACCGCGCACCCGCAGCGCGGCGTAGAGCGCCGATGTGCTGGGGTAATGCGCGGCCAATTGCTGCAAAGCTTCCTGCCACACCGCCGAGGCTTGGTCAATGCGCCGAACCAAGCCGTTGCGGTCATGCTGGCGCAAAATCTGGGCAATGAGCTTCGGCTGGTCGTTTTCATAGAAGATGACCCGGTCTCCGTCCTGCAGCTCATCCACCTGGCAGGGAACCAGGTCCGTGGTGCTGACAACCGTTTCGCCAGGCTCACGCCGTAGCACCCGCGTGTGGCCATCCAGCTCGGTTCGGTAGCCATCGGCGAAGGCGAGAGTAAAGAGCTGGCCGCTGGCCCGGCCGCGCTGCCGCTCGCTGGTGTAGCGGGCTTCGCCCACGGCATACAGCTCATCAAAATAATCGAGCTGGCCGGGGGCAGTACAATCCTTCCCATTTGAGCCGCCCGGTGAGGTGCCTCCACTACCAATTGCCCCGGTATCCGGCACCAGCTGCTCGTAGCTCAGGCCCAGCACGCTGGCCCGGCCCCCGGCGCGAAGCTGCGCCTGCTCCTGCTGGCGCAGGCTGGCCAGCGTGCGGGCATACAGTCCGTCTTCCACGCTGGCCAGCAGCACCAGTTGCACGGGGCAGGGCGCGGTTTGCAGCTCGGCCAGCTGGTCGCGGTTGAAAAGGAAGGGCACCAGCAGCACCGTGTTGGCCGCGAACAAGCTCTTGCGCAGGCGCTGGCGTACGTTGTCAGGCCCGTTCAGCAGCGGGAGTACTTCTACCCCGCGCACGCCGCGCCACACGGCTTGCGTGGCCGTCAGCGTTTCGCGGTCAGCTACCAGCACCACGGACCGGCCCTCGTCCAAGGCCTCGGTGGCCAGCTCCCGGAGTGTATCGTATTTGGGGCTGTGCTGCTGAAAATAGGCAAGCAGGTCGGAAAAGGCAGCTTGCAGGGCAGCGCGGGCAGGTTTCAGGTCGCGCCAGCGGTTGGCATCGTCGAAGGCATCCTCCAGCTCCTCGCTATCCAGGCACTCCGCAACCTTTCGGCTCAGCTCGGCCAGGTAGGCGCGCGCGTCGCTGTTGGTACCGGCCGGGGGCAGTGGGTAGCGCAGGCAGCGGTGCAGCAGGTGCCACACCAAGGGCAGGCGCACCGGTAGGGGAGCGGCTTCCGTCACCTGCCCCAGCGCGTCGAGCACCTGGCGCACCGCAGCCACCAGCGTGGCTAGGTCGGGCGCGGGCGGGGCGGACAGGGGCACGGCAGTCAGCTGCACCGGGTCGGGGCGGTGGCGCGGGCCCTGAGTTTCGGTGCGCGACCACGGCCACACCACGCAGCCGGGCGTTTCACCCACGCCCAGGTCGGGGCCCCAGAAGGTGAGGCTGGCCCAGTGCCGGCCCTCGTAGGCTTGCACCAGCTGGGCCACTTTCAGCGAGTTGCCTACGGCGGCTTTGCCCACTACGCTCAGGTGCCAGTTTTTTATGTTGGCAAACCGGGCTTGCTTCCGCAGCTCCAGCGCTTCAGTCAGCGAAGCAACCACGTTGATGGACGCGGCGAAGGGCAGCCCCCAAACCTGCTTGCTGCTGATGCCGTTGGTGCGCCGCGTCCAGCACAGGGGCAGGCCGGGCACTTTTTGCAGCACCGCTTCTTCAAAATGCCGGAAAGCATCGGGCGGGGCCACCAGAATAGTAAGGCCGTCGTGCGGGCGGGGGAGACTGTCCTTGTCGGCCATCCGAAACAGGCGTTGGGCCTGCCGTGTGCCCGCCAGCAGCTTCTCCAGCCACGCCTGGTACTGCACGTACCGAAACCCGGCCCGGTTGTCGTCCAGCAAGCCCGCAAACTCGAAGGGCGCCGCCAGCTTCCGGCAGTCGGCAGCCACCACCGTCCGTGCCCGGTTATCGCTCACCCGCCGCAGGGATACCTTGCCTGCCTGGTCAGGCGCTGCCTCCACTTTCCAGATGGTTTCATCGTGCAGCACGTGGTCGCCTGGCTTTAGGTAAGGGGTTGCTGCCCCCACCGGCGGCTCGTGGCCCGCCAGCCAGGCGGCCGTGGCAGCCATCCGCAGCCCGGCGCTCAGGTCTTCGCCGTGCGCGGGCAGAGCCACAAACAGGGGCTTGGGCCGGTCCGAGGCGCACTGCTGCCGGTGGCGCACCAGCAGCGCGGCGTTCAGCCACTCAAATTCCGTAAGGGGCACAGCGTCGAGGGCCCAGCGCTGACGCAGGGGCTCCACCAGCTGCGCACGCAGGCGCGCAGCGTATTGGTCATCTTGCTTCAATCGGGTAAAAGTTAAATCAGATTAGTATACTTCGTCTTTGGATTTATCCGGAAAAATAGCGGCTCGCTGCGGGATTATCGGGGCTCTTTAATTTCTTTTATAGCCTCCGCTGTGGCCTGACCATCATATTGCCGCGCCCCGCGCCGCGCCACCGCCACCCAAGCGCTGCGCCAGCATCGATTTGAACCAGAGCCGCTTCATCTGCGCATTGGCCTTGTCCTCGCTCAGCTTGTTGTAGAGCTCCAGCTTGGTGTCAATGAAATCAAGCAGCGCACTATCCAGCACCTCGCTGAATTTCGCCTCGATGTTCTGCTCCGAGTTATTAGGCGTGAAGGCACCGGCCAGGTCGGCATCCGCTTCCACTTTGGTGCGGATAACTTCGAAGTCCACCTTGTCCGACTCCGTCAGCTCCAGGCCGAAGGTGTCGTTCAGGATTTTGATGATGGCCGACAGGTAGTCGTACACTTCCTCGCCACTGCCGCCGCCGCCGCCGGGCGTCAGGCCCTGCAAGGGGCCGTCTGCTTCGGCCAGGCCCAGCTTTTGAGTGCCCTGCTCCAGGATTTTGTAGGAGTCCAGCTTCACGTCGTTCAGTACTTCGCGGGGCAGTTTGGAGCCCTCGGCGGGCAGCTTTTTCACGAGGTGGCTCAGCAGGTAATACAGCTTGGCTAGGTCCACGTCCTGAAAGGTAATCAGCTGGCTCAGGAAGCGGTAGAGGCGCACATACTCGCCGGCGGCGGCGCGAAAGTGATTCTGCTCATCGTCATCCAGGGCCAGGAAGCGGGCCACGCAGCCATCCAGCAGGGGCTGGAGCAGGTGCAGGTTGTCGGTGTGCTGGAGGTAGATTTCAGCGAAGCGGTCCAAGTCTGCTTCGCGCACCACGGGCACGGCCATTAGCTGGTCCTGCACGTCGTAGAGGGCATTGGGGTCAGTCTGGTCTTCCTCGGCCATCCGGTTGTGATGGTAGTAGCCCTGGAAATCTTCCTGTACCTGGGCCGGGTCGTTCACGAAGTCCAGCACCAGGGTGTCGTCTTTGTGGCGGGTGGTGCGGTTCAGCCGGCTCAGCGTTTGCACGGTGTTGATGCCGCCCAGCTTTTTATCCACGTACATGGTGTGGAGCAGGGGCTCGTCGAAGCCGGTCTGGAACTTGTTGGCCACGATGAGCAGCCGGAACTGCGGCAGCTTGAGCGCCGCCTCAATGCTGGCTTTGCCATTGAGGGCGTTCATACCATTCTCGGTGTAGTCCTCGCCGGTGTCGGGGTCGCTCACGGTGCCCGAGAAGGCCACCAGCGCCCGGTAGGGCAGGCCCATGCCCTGCATCACCTCGTCAAACTTGCGCTTGTAGCGCACGGCGTGCAGGCGCGAGCGGGTGACTACCATGGCCCGCGCCCGGCCCTTTATGGCCTTTTGGGTGTGCTGCTGAAAGTGGGCCAGCATCAGCCGGGTTTTCAGCTCGATAGCGTGGTCGGTGAGGTCTACAAACTGGCTGAGCAGCCGCACCACCGGGCCTTTCTCGTACTCCTTGTCGTCGAGCTCTACTGCCTTGGTGGCCAGCTTGTAATAGCGCTGAAAGCTGGTATAGGCCCGCAGCACGTCCAGAATAAACCCTTCCTTAATGGCCTGGCGCATGGTGTACTCGTCGAAGGGCACCACCTGGCCATTTTGCTTCGTCCCAAACAGCTCCAGCGTTTTGGGCTTGGGCGTGGCCGTGAAGGCGAAAAACGACACGTTGGGCTGTGGGCCGGTCTTGGCGATGTCGTCCAGCACTTCCTCTTCCAGGGTTTTTTCGTGGGCGTCCTTTTCCACGGCATCTTCCAAGCTCAGGGCTTTTTTGAGGTGGCGGGCGCTTTCGCCGCTCTGGCTGCTGTGGGCCTCATCTATCAGCACGGCGTAGCGGCGGCCGGGCACCTGCGCGATGGTGGCCGAAATAACCGGAAACCGTTGCAGCGTCGTCAGTATCAGCCGGCGGCCGTCTTCAATGGCCTGCTTCAACTCCCCGCTGGGGGTGCTGTCCTGCACCTGAAATATTACGCCCGAGGTTTGCTCGAAACCCTTCACGTTGTCGGCGAGTTGCTTGTTGAGCAAGCGGCGGTCCGTCACCACAATCACCGAGTCGAACAGCGGCCGGGCGTCGGTGGGGTGCTGGTAGAAATTGGCCAGCCGATGTGCCAGCCACGACAGCGTATTGCTCTTGCCCGAGCCGGCCGAGTGCTTGATGAGGTAGCGCCCGCCCGTACCCTCGGCCTGCACCGCCGTCAGCAGCCGGCACACGGCCCGCCGCTGGTGATAGCGCGGAAACAGCAGCCGCGTGGTCTTCTGCATCTCCAACTCGCCCTTCTTGTCGTTATATACCTGCTCCTCGGTAGTTTGCTCAAACACGAAGTGCTGCACCAGCTCCAGCAGCGAGTCGGGCGCCCACACTTCTTCCCAGAGGTAGGCGGTGGCAAAGCCGGCCGGGTTAGGTGGGTTCACCACGTCCTGGTTGAAGGGCAGGAAGAACGTGCCCGCCCCAGCCAGCTTGGTGGTCATGTACACCTGCTCGGTGCTCACGGCAAAATGCACCAGGCAGCGCCGGTACTGAAACAGCGGCTCCTGTGGGTTGCGGTCTTCCTTGTACTGCCGGATGGCGTCGCTGATGTATTGGCCGGTGAGGGCGTTTTTCAGTTCGGCCGTGAGCAGGGGCAGCCCGTTCAGGGTCAGCACCAGGTCCACGGAGTTGTCGGCGTCCTTCTTGCTGGTGGCGTAGCGCACCTGCCGCAGCACCCCGAAGCGGTTTTGCTGGTACAAGGTCTCGTGCTCGGGGTTGAGGCCGCTGGCGGGGCGGAAGTAGGCCAGGCGTAGCTTCTGCCCGCTTATCTTAAAGCCTTCGCGCAACACCGGCAGCACACCCTTGTCCTGAATCTGCTTGGCCAGCCGCTGCAAAATCTGGCCCTGGGTTTGGTCGGGACCGTATTGCGCCACCAGCGCGTCGTAGGCCTTGCGCTGCGTGAGCTGCAGGAAGGCCATGACTTCCTCCGGCACCAGCCCCAACTCCGGCGAATACGCCTGGGGCTTTACCCGGTGGTAGCCGTTGTCGAGTAGGTAGCCCTCAATGTCCTGTTCCAGGTCTTTTTCCTGCGTGCCGCTGGCCATAGCTCAAGTAGTGGGGCACGGGGGAAGGCCGCGCCGGGTAATGAAGTAAAAACAAAAAACGTCGCGCCCGCCGCGCTACTGCTGCCACAGCGGCAAGTCAGCCTCGGGGGCTAACACGGCTGGACGCACGTCCACCTTGCCCGTCACTACTTCTGAAATCAGTGACTGCCGGAAGGCTTTCAGCGTTTGGATTTGGGTGTGAATGGCGGTGGTAGCCTTGCTGATTTTTTGAGAAATCTTTTGCAGATGCTCCTGAATAATTTCCTGTTCCCCTAAGGGTGGAACCGGGAGGATGACTTCAGCCAGATTACCCATAGTAAGCTTGGGTTGGGCTGAGCCAGTGACATACATGCTGTAATCCAAAGACTCTAGCAGATTAACGAAGTAATCTAAGTTGCCATGCTTCGGACGCAGAATGTGTGCATGATTATTCACCCAAAACTTGCCAGTTGCCTTGAAGGCAAGCGCAGTGCTTCTACTCAAAAGATTGGCTCCATCTTCTGCAAGTAGAATATAATCACCGTCGAAATGATAGTCTTCAACTTTGTCAATTATGCCTGACGCACCGTAATAATCGTAGGTGCGGCTTGCCATTCGTCCACGTTCTTCCGAGCTGAGTGGAACCCGAACTGTATTGAAGAAGTCTACAGCATATCGTAACTTTTTCACCTCCCAATGCGCCGGCACGTCCCCCAACCACGCCACGCCGGAGGGTTTGCGGGGCGCGGCCGGGTCGAGCCCCTGCGTCACGGCCTCGTTGATGAGTGCCTGCCGCTTCTGGTGCAGCTTCTGCAGCAGGGTTTCTTTTTGGGCCAGCAGCGTGTCGAGTTGGGCGGTTTTGCGGTCGAGGTAGGCGGCAATGGCGCGCTGCTCGGGCAGGGGAGGCACGGGAAGTTTTAACTCACCAATAAATCCCCAACTAGCTCGCGGCATTTTTGAGCCATAAGTTGAACTGTCAACTATATCGATTAATGATTGGGATAATAGCCGATAAAATAAAAATCGACTTTCGTACTCGTCTTGGTCGGGCGTCAATACCAAGACTTCTCCAACAGCTATACCGCTGGTTTCAGCATGAAGCACCTTTGCTAAATAGGGCCTTAGCTTGCTAAATAAGACATCACCAGAATTAAACAGATTGCCTATTCCTTCAAAAGCAGGCGTCTCGGTTGCAAGGTATTTGCCGGTTTTACTCTCGATATTCTCTAGGGCGATTCTCGTCGTAATATCTTCAATCTCCCCTTCGTTGGTATTCAAAGCCACGCAATATTTAAGCTTCTTAAGCTTCCAATGCGCCGGAATCTCGCCAAGCCAGTTAATACCGGAATCTCTCGTCTCTTCGTACTTTTTCATCCCTACTAGTCGGCCAAAATTTCGTGTAGCAGCCCGTCGATGTTGCGTTCCAACTCCAGAATCTGCGCTTTGAGGTTCTGCGAGCTTTCGGGCTGCTGGTACTGGTAGAAGTACTTGGTGAAGTTGATTTCGTAGCCAATGCGGGTCTGGCTCAGGTCGAGGAAGGCCTCGGGCACGTGGGGCTTCACCTCGCGCTCCAGGTAGGCCTGGATGTTCTCGCTGAGGGGGATATTTTCGTAGTCGCGCTTCTTTTTGTCGGGCTTGGGACGGCCGGTTTTCTTGTCGAGCACCACCCGGCCCTTGGCGTCGTGCTCGGGCTGCTCCACTGTCACCTGGTAGTAGCCAAAAAACTCGTTGGGGAAAATCTTTACCAGCGGGCCCTCTTCAAAGGCCGTGTAGAGGGCCGTCACGGCCTTTATCTGCTCCTCCGAAATCTTCTTGCGCTTGTTGTTGAGGCTCTTTTTCATGCCCACGAACTGTTCGCGGGCATCAATGAGTTGCACCTTGCCCCGGCGGTCGGCGGGCTTCTTGTTGCTCAGTATCCAGAGGTAGGTGAAGATGCCCGTGTTGAAGAAGATTTCCGACGGCAGGGCCACGACAGCTTCCAGCCAGTCGTTCTGAATAATCCAACGCCGGATTTCGCTCTCGCCCGAGCCCGCGTCGCCCGTAAACAGCGGCGAGCCGTTCGTGACGATGCCAATGCGCGACCCGCCCTGCGCCGGGTCTTCCATCTTGCTCATCAGGTGCTGAATGAACAGAAACTGCCCGTCCGACGAGCGCGGCAGTCCCGCCGAGAAGCGTCCCTGCGGGTTCAGCGCCTCGTGCTTCAGGTACAGCTCGTCGCGCTTCCAGCTCACGCCGTAGGGCGGGTTGGCCAGCATGTAGTTGAACTTCGCCCCCGGAAACCGGTCCTCGGTGAAAGAGTTGCCGTGCCGGATGTTGTTGGGGTCTTCGCCCGTAATCAGCAGGTCCGACTTGGCAATGGCGTACGACTGCTCGTTAATCTCCTGCCCAAAAATGCGGATTTCAGCCTTGCCCTCCAGCTCCTGCTCAATAAAGAGCTTCGACTGCGTGAGCATCCCGCCCGTGCCACAGGCCAAATCGTAGATGGTCCGGATGTGGTTCGGGTCACGCAGCTCTGCCTTCTCGGTGCTGAAAATGATAGAGGCCAGTAGCTTAATCACCTCCCGCGGCGTGAAGTGCTCCCCGGCCGTTTCGTTGCTCTGCTCGTTGGCAATCCGAATCAGCTCCTCAAACACGTAGCCCATGTCGTGGTTGCTCACCGCGCTCAGGTGCAGATTAACCCGGCTGATGGCATCCACCAACTGGTAGAGCAGGCCGTTTTTTACAAGTCGCACTACCACCTTATCGAGCTGGTAGTTTTCCAGAATGTCCTGCACGTTGGCGCTGAAGCCGTTCACGTAGTTCCGGAAGTTCATCTCCACGTTACCGGGGTCTTCGGCCAGCTTGCGCAGGTCGTAGGCCGAGTGGTTGTAGAACTTGAGCTTATTATTCGGGCCGGCGGCCTTCATCAGGATAGGCCCTAGCCGGTCGGGGGCCACCTTCTCTTTAAATTGCTCATACGCCGCTCGGACGGCTTCCTTCTGCGGTTCCAGGATGCAGTCAAGGCGGCGCAGCACCACAAACGGCAGCATCACGTCGCCGATTTCGTTTTTCCGGAAGGTATTCCACAGCACGTCGTTCGTGATGCGAAAGAGAAAATCTATGTTGGGTCGTTGGTCAGACATGTAGTAGCGCGGACTCTGCGAGTCCGCGAATTGGGATTTTAGTAGCGCGAATGTTGTGGTTCGCGTGTTGCGGAAAAATCAAAAAGTCAGGAACGACGACACCCGGTCGCCTTGCACGAAGTTGGTAATACTCAGCATGTCTTTTATGTTGGCCTGCATGCGTTCCAGCATCGTATCCACCGCCGCGCGCGCTTCGGCGTCGGCCAGGCTATGCACAGTCAGCGTATCCCCGTGGGTCCGCAGGGAGCCATTGGGCCGGAAATACAAAAAGGAGTCGCCGGAGCTATACCACTGGTAGTTGGTGATGATGTGCCGGTCGTGGCGCACGTCCGTCTTATAGTCTCCCCATACTACCGTAAAATTTGGCTTCATGCCCGTAGTGCCGGTCACGATTTCATCGGTTAAGTCGCGCAGCCACTGGTACTCGGTCACCGCTTCGGCATCCTTCGGTAGCAAAGAGAGCAACACCAGGTTGATTTTCCCTCTCCGGCCTTTTGTTAGCGCCTCCAGCATGCCGCGATAGTTGTGCTCAAACAAGTCGCGCTCCCCTAACAAGTATCGGTCACTGATTATCAAATCATGAAACGGCAGCACATGCTTCGTTAGTTTATCCCAACCCGAAAACTGGTCCCTTTCCTGTCCCAGGATAAGCGGCGTGGTAAACTTGTATTTATCGCCCCGGTACAGGCGGCCTAATTCTGGTAGCTCGTCGCCTACCTGTCCAATAAGGCACATTCCTTCCGCTTTGCAGGCGCCTACTTCAGCGTCAACGGCTAATACTACTGACCGCCGGTTAGCCTGTAGCTGCTGGTAGAACGTTGGCGAAATGGGGCGGTCAGGGTAAGTTGCTGGTAAAAAACGCATCTTCGTGTTTTTCTGCCCAGTAGTCATAGTCATTACAAATGGACGTAGCAGGTCGTGGCTAAGTGCTTCCGTTGATGAGCAATTCACGGCAATGTTTACTTCGCCGCGCAGCATTTTCATCGTTTCTGCATGCCCCGCCTGCGCCTTTGTGAGTAGAAAGGCTTCCAGATTGGCTTTGTCGAAATAGACCGTCATGGCTAGAATAATTTAAAGGCCAGTTCCGCCGCGTGGTTTACCAAAAAGCCTTCGCCAAACTCATCCATAAAAACGCCATCTTCTCGCAGGCGCATCTCGTGGCCGTGCCGGTAGCCGTTGGCTTCGCTTGGTGGGTCAAGGTAATACACTTTAAACAGCGCCATTTCCTTTGTGCGCATTGTCGCTTCAGTTCGACCATACTCCACGTTCCGACGCTCCATCAAATTTCCGCCGGCTTCCTTCACCAATACCTGAATGTTGCGAATGAGGTACTCTGAGTGCGTTTCTAACACGAACTGCAGGCCGTAGTCCGACTGCGCCAGCGAGGCAAACATTTCCGCCAGCAACGATTGAAACTGCGGATGTAGATTGGCTTCCGGCTCTTCAATCAGTACAATTGTCGGATTGAACTTAGCAGTCATCCGGAGCTCTGGTCCGCTCAATTCATATTCCTGAATAAGCGTCGCAATCTGTAGTAGCACCGTCAGTATCTGACCGGCCCCAAAGCCGAGGTCGGCCAGGTTAACGTACCGCTCATTCTTCATCACCCCGATGCGAATGGCCACATTATCGACCGTTTCGGTTACTGCTTTCTCGCCAATGCCAAACTTATCCAACCATTTGGTAAGAAATGTGTCGGCTCCGCCGCCCGCGAATGTCCCCAAACGATGGTAGTTATTTGCAATGGTGCTGATGTCGGAATGCCCGTTACCCGTCAGGTACAGCCGCGCCTGATGAGTCCGGTTAGCCCCCAGGTGCTCCATTGGAAACTTAATATGGTGCAGCACCACATCACTGAACCGGACCAGCGTGCGGTAAGACTGCTCCTTGCTAAGCTCCAGCGTCCGCTGCTTTTGTTTGCGTTCGGCCATCGTTTGGCGGCGCTCCTCTTTTGCCATTTCAAGCGCTTCCTCGCTCTCATCTTCATCCTCATCCGGCACGCTGTAAATGTCCACAAGTGCTTCATCATCGTACTCATCTTCCAGGAGTTCGTCTTCATCCGTGGCCGCGTTTGCTGTTACGTAGTTGTGTAGCGCTGCCTGCACCAGTCCCGCAATCGTCGGCTTTATCCCGGGCTCGTTCACCCAAACCTCCGCCTGAAAGAAGATGCCGGCCACAGAGCCGGACTTGGTAGCCAAAGCCTCCAGGTTTTGGATAGCTGTTTCAGTCTGTTGCCGCTTCTGCAGCTGTTGCTGAAAATCACCCGCTTGGTCACCTGCCTCCCAATTATCAATGGTTGCTTGCAGGGCCAGCAGCTCCTCGCGTAACGCCTCAATCCGCTGCGGGTAGCTGGCCGCTTCCAGAATACGCTTCTGGATTTCAGTACCCCCCGTCAGGTAATCAATCAGCTTCTGCGATACATCAAGCTGGTAGCCCTCGCCACCGCTTATGCTGCGCATCGTCAGCCGGTCGACTCCTGGTACGGTAAGCCGAAACTGGTACAAGTGCGGGGGCAGGCCTTCGCCCTCGTACTCAAACTCGTAGCTTACCTCAACGCCATTGCGGACATAGCCAAACTTGAGGTTTTCAGATTGGCCCGAATCCCAGTTTACCATGTTTTCCCAGTCGCTAATCCGGTGCCTTGAAGCTCGTTTTCCGTCAAGCCGCAGCACCGTCTGGTCCTCCTGCTCCAAGTAGTCGGCCAGTACCAGGAAGGCCTTTATCAGCGACGACTTACCCGAGTTGTTCTTGCCCGTGAGCACCGTCACCGGGGCCAGGTCGAAGCCGGCGGGCGAGCCGAATACCCGGAAGTTGTCAAGTTCTATTCGTTGCATAGAAAAGGGGACCAGAGCCGTAGCGGCCGGTAGTAGAAGTAACGTGCTGCAGTAAAGAAATATGGCTAAATCTGCCAGGAGAATAGCTTGGCCAAGTTACAAGCTGGGCCCTTCGGGATAAGCTGCCCTGGCGAATTAATTTACCTGCGTCACAGCTACGCTTGGCCACTGCGCCCGCTGCCGCACCATATAGGCCACGTTATCAGGGTCGGGAAAGCGGCGCCGTAGTTCCCGCAGCGGCAGCACCGGGGCCACTTGGTACTGTAGCAGCGAATAGCGCCAGTACGAGTCTTTGCGCGACCACAGCAGCACCTTGAGCGGGCCCGGCTCCGGCCGCAGCGTACCCTCCCGAAAGGCGCCGCTTGCCTGCAGCACCTGCGTACGCCCCCCATTTTCGATGGCTATTTCCGTATCCTCAGGCACCGAGAACCGGAATACCACCGCCCGGCGGGGCTCCAGCTCCGCGCGCAGCGGGACCTGCTCTATCTGCGCCTCAAACGGCGAGGGAAAGCACGCCGGTAGGCCCCCGGCATCGGCTTGCCGGCTCCGGCCCAATGCCCGGAGCAGCGCTGCTCCACTCACGCCCCGACTCAGCAGCTCGTGCTCGATAAATGGCCAGCGGTACACTTGTTCCGCTTTTACGCAGGGCTTCAGCAGCTGCCGCGTGCTGTCCTGGGGCACGTGTGAAAAAACAAATGCCGCCGGCGTCGTGTCAAACCAAAGCGGATTGAACGCTGGGATGAAGCGAAAATCCGCCCCGACCGCTCCCGCTGCCCAGGTTGGGTCGGCCAGGTGCCATTTGCCGTTGGCCAGGTACACGTTCCAGGCGTGGTTGGGCTCCGAAGGCAGGGCGTCGGCCGCGCTGGTGCGGGCGTACCCGCTTACCGTGTGGGCCGGCACCTGCATCAGCCGGGCCAGCGTCGTGAATAGGTCCGCATAGCCTTGGCAGATGGAGCGCCGGGTGCGCAGCACCTCTTTAGGGGAGTAGCTCTGCCCACGGCTTCCCCGCAGGTAATCGGTGTCATATGCTATGTGGTAGGCCAGCCAGGCGAAGATGAGCCGCGCTTTGTCATCCTCCGAGTGAGCGGCCGCTGTCAGGCTGCGCGCCAGCTGCGCCATCGTGGTAGCCTGCTGTTCGGGCAGTTCCCGGGCAAACAGGTCCAGCCGACGATACCGCGCCGCCGCGCTGCCCTCTTGAGTTTCCTTGCCCGGTTGGGCCTGCCCAGGGCCTGCCATTCCCAACAACAACCCGCCGAAAACCAAAGCGAAAAAAAGAAAACGGTGAGTCAGGGTATGTAGCATGTCGCGCAATAGGGGAGGCAGTAGGTTTCGGTGGTTGGGGTTAGCTACTTCGCCGGCTGCGCATAGGGCAGGTGGCAGGCCACAGGGCGCGGGTTTCCCTCATTCAGGGCCCGCACCTCGAACTCATTGGCACTGAAGAAAAGCGTGAGCTTCAGTTGCTCAACCGGGTTGCCGCAGTCGTCACTCTTCCTGAAAAGGATATTCCTATGATAGATGCCGTTATCCAGGGCAAAATCACAGATATGGTCGGCAAACTCTTGCTCCGGCAGGTTCGTCACGATATAGATGCGGTAGCCGTGCTTCAAGAAGCTTCGGCACAGAGTCTGCGCGTGGCCATTGGTTTCCGGGCATCGTTCAGACTGGAAGGCAATGGTTTTTTGCTTCATACCGGCGCAGCAAGTGAGGTATTAGGGTTTTCAGGCTGTCGGTGTTTCACCCGTCCAAGTAGGAGAGCCGCCGCAAGCAGTCTGATGTAATCCCTGTTGCTACAAATGGGCCAAACCAATAAACAGCTTTTGAATGCCCTTAAAGGGGGTTGTGCCTAAAAAGTATGCCGCAATATTTGCTATACACACCACATGCAATGAGGTGCTACCCTAGCTCTTGCTTGTATTTATTGAGCTTGGCAGCCAACGTCCGCTCATCAATTGCCAACGCTAAAGCGGCTTGGCGTACCACATTGTTCTTTAAGGCCATCACCCGCAGCAGGTGCTCCTGCTCCACATCGGCTAAGCGCAGCGAATACCCGGCCGGAGCGGGCTCCCGCAGGCGGCGGGGCAGGTCGGTGGGCTGCACCAGCTCTTGACCTTCGGTGAACACGTACACGGTAGTCAGCAAATTCTCCAGCTCCCGGATGTTGCCCTGATAGGTGTGCCCAAGCAGCAGCTGGCGGGCCGCGGCCGCCAACCGCAGTGGTGTCGGTCGCTTCAGGGCCTGGCGACGGTTCTCAAGCAGGTGGTCGAGTAGCGCCTCGCGTTCCGGCAAGGGCCAGTTGCGCAGCGCCGGCAGCTCCAACTCGGCCACCGCCAGCCGATAGTACAGGTCCCAGCGAAAGCGGCCCTGGCGGCAGCACTCCTCCAGGGCGGCGTTGGTGGCCGCCACCACCCGCACATCCACCTTGCGTGGCGAACCGCCCAGCGGCTGAATCTCCTTTTCCTGCAGCACCCGCAGCAAGGCCATCTGCACGGCGGGTGAGATGTCACCTATCTCATCCAGAAAAATGGTGCCGCCATCGGCCAGCTCAAACAGGCCCTTCGCGTCCCGGTCAGCCCCGGTGAAAGCTCCTTTTTTATGGCCGAACAGTCGTGATTCCAGCACACTGTCCGTCAGTGCCGCACAGTTCAGCACCAGGTAGGGCTGCCCGGCCCGCGCCGACTCCTCGTGCACATAACGCGCCAGCTGCTCTTTGCCTGTTCCGCTTTCGCCCCGAATTAGCACGGTCACGTCGTCGGTTTTGGCTACCAGATAGGCGCGGCGGTACACGGCGCGCAGTGTTGGTGTCAGCAGGTGTCCCGCCCCAGAAGAATACTGGGCTTTGGGCTCGTCCAGCAGTTGCTGGCCGATGATGGCGGTGACCGGAGCCTGTGAACGTTCGACCACGATTTCCACCAGACCCTGCCAGCCATCCTTTACAAATTTGGCATCGCGGGTTTGCAGCAGACGGGTGCGTAGGTTCAGGGTAGTGTGGCAGATATACCATGCTACCTGCATGATGCTGGCCCCCGGCGAGAAGAATATGGCGAGTTCGTGCTCACGGTGCGCCAGCAGCCAGGTTTCAACCTTAGTCTTCACCTCTTCCAGGTCGATGATGTCCGTGAGGGGCAGCAGCTCCGCGCTGATGGCCCGGCCCGGATATTCGCGCCGCAGATGAGCTACTAGGTGCGTGGCATGGTTTTCCTGCCGGACATCCGAATAAAGCAGGATATGTTGCTGTAGCTTCTCCTCCTCAAAATAATGCTGGTGAAAATTTGACGTGGGCCCCAGCGGATTTATTCCACTAAATGCTCCTTGCTCATTTTTTAGAAAGTCGCGGGTGGTAGCAATCCAGGAAACGAGTAAACGAGACATTGCAGAAAATTGGGAGTTAAAAAAAGCAACCAGTTAAGTCAGACCTAGAGGTAACTTGAGAAAGTATTTTTCCTGCATCAGTGGGAAGAAGTTGGCCTAGATAGAGGCCAAAGTCTAGTCACTACCTCAAACAAAGTGGGACAAGCACGGCAGTGCCGCACATATCCGTGATGGCGGCTCGGGCACATCAATATAGTGTCCCATTACGACGAAGGTAGCGTGGCCACTGCTGTAAGGCGCGGCAGTAAGCGTTTCACGGTCATAGGAAAAAAAACCTTCCCGCGCCGCGTCCGGTAGCCCGCCTCATTCAGTTCGTGGGCAATCTGCTGCAGCGTGTGCCCCTGCGCATGGAGTAACGAAGCAAGACGTGCCGCCTGCCGGTTGGCCTGGCT
>NZ_BAABDJ010000050.1:0-702 GCF_039539565.1 Hymenobacter fastidiosus
TTACAAAAGTTGATGATAAAAACTAATCCCCGGCTTTATTCTTCTGCCGGAACTGAAGCCAATTAGCGAACAAAAAGTTGAGCATATATTCGTCGCCCCGCCATATTGCCAAACCGCTTGTTGCCTGCTGTGTTGTTATGCTTATTGTCCAATTGTATTCGATAAATATTCTCTGTCATTGTTCAGCAAAGCCTTTAAACAGTCAAGTACGTCTTGTTTTGTCTGCCCTGTTTTGTCGCTTGTATAACTGTCGTTTACTTTTTCTTTCAAGCCAAAGAATGATTTTATTTTCTTGGGTCGTTTATAGAAAATATAAAATTCATAATTGTTTGGGTCTCCAACTGCTGAAATTGCAAGTCCGTGTTTGGTGTCTTTGTTTTCAATTTCAAGTGAAGGTGAATAATAAATTTCATCTTCTTTAGCATTTGCCATTCTCATTAAGAAGTCTGCCCAAGGTGTTTTTTCGAACTTGTCAATAATACTGTCTTTTGAAATGTCGCCAAGTTCAATAATGTCTTTTTGAAATGGGTCACAAAATGATGCTCTATAATTCATTGTATTGCTTATTTGTTTGTGAATTTCATTTTTCTCTGTCTGCGAACAACCATAAATAAAAAATAGAAGTGTTAGTCCTAAAATATCAATTAAGTGTCGTGATAGGCTATTCACATTTTTTGTCCACATACTTATTGTTTGTCATAC
>NZ_BAABDJ010000051.1:0-654 GCF_039539565.1 Hymenobacter fastidiosus
TGCCAATTACGGGGCTTGGGCCGCGCATTCTGGCGCTCTTGCCACTGGTCTACTACGTGGCGCACCTGCTCGCTCGTAGTGAATGGCTGGTCGAGCACCTGCCGGCTGAGCACGGAGAATTCAATTTCGGCCATGTTCAGCCACGAACCATGGGCCGGGGTGTAGGTGATTTCCATTCGCCGCAGATACGCCTGGGCCACGGCGGGCGGAAAGTGGGCGTAGAAAAAGCTGAGCTTATGAGTGCTCAGGTTGTCCATCACCCAGCGCACCTTTTTGGCCTCGCGGTAGGTTGTGTCCATCTGCCGGGCCACAAACTGGACCCAGGTGGCCGCTTTGTGGTCGGCCTCCACGCTCAGGTAGCGCCAGCCCCGTAGCGGCTCGGTGGCCACGAACAACTCCACCACGCCCCGGCGCACGTATTCCGAATCGCGGCAGCGTTGGCCGGTAGAAGTCGTAAACTGTTTGTATTCGAGCAGTTGCTTGGGCGACTCATCCAGGCACACGACGGGGTAGTCCGCGTCGTAGGGCTGCTCGTAGAGGTCGAGCACCTGCTCCATCTGGCACACGAACGAGGCGCTCTGCCCGGCCGGAATCACCCATTGCTTCGGGCCGTGGAAAGGCTTGAGCTCGTTTTTTTTAGCAGCCGGGCCACCA